>CAIVGO010000223.1 GCA_903905445.1 uncultured Bacteroidota bacterium | reverse complement strand
TCACTTATCACTCCTCACTTATCACTCCTCACTTATCACTCCTCACTTATCACTCCTCACTTATCACTCCTCACTCCTCACTCCCGAATCGCCTTAATACCCGGCAATTCCTTCCCTTCCAGATATTCCAGCATGGCACCGCCGCCCGTGCTCACGAAGCTCACCTTTTTAGTTAATTTTAATTGATTGACCGCCGCAACCGAGTCGCCGCCACCGACCATTGAGTAGGCGCCTTTTTTGGTGGCACTGGCAACGGCTTTAGCCACCGTTTTAGTACCTTCGGCAAATGCGGGCATTTCAAAAACACCCATCGGGCCATTCCAGATGATGGTTTGGCTTTTGCGGATCACACCCGCGAATGTTTTTGCGGCAGCTGGGCCAATATCTAATCCCATATAACCATCGGGAATCAGGTTGCTGGGTGCAACGAGGGTGTTAGCGTCTGCGGCAAATTTATCGGCACAAACAGAATCTTTAGGTAAAAACACTTTCACGCCCGCCGCTTTGGCTTTGGCTAAAAATTCTTTGGCCGTTTTCACACGATCCTGTTCTACCAGGGAATTGCCCACCTGGCCTTTTTTAGCCAACATAAAGGTGTAGGCCATAGCGCCACCGATAATAATATTGTCTGCAAAATCGAGGAAGCGTTCGAGCAGCAACAATTTATCGCTTACTTTGGCGCCACCAGTTACACAAGTCACCGGTTTTACGGAGTTTTTAATCACTTTATCGGCGTTTTCAATTTCGCGTTCCATCAGCATGCCGAAGCATTTGTGGTTTTGATCAAAATTGTGCGCCACAATGGTCGTGCTCGCATGCGCGCGATGGGCCGTTCCGAATGCATCATTCACATACACATCAGCCAGATTGGCCAATTTTTTGGCAAACGCTTCATCGCCCTTTTCTTCTTCCGGGTAAAAACGCGTGTTTTCCAGCAATAAAACTTCGCCGGGTTTGAGCGCTGCGGCTTTTTTAACCGCCGATTTACCCACACAATCATCGGCAAATTGCACTTTTACCTTTAGTTTTTTCTTCAGGTGTTTCACCAAGTGATTGAGGGTGAATTTTTCCTTGTTGATGCTGCCGTCCGCATTCAATTTTTCGAGCGGGCGACCAAGGTGCGACATCAGAATAACCGAGCCACCTTCTTTCAGGATTTCCAAAATGGTGGGCACCGCTTCCCGAATGCGGGTATCGTCTGTGATGTTATATTGTTTGTCCAAAGGCACATTGAAGTCCACGCGAACCAATGCTTTTTTGCCAGCAAAGTTAATTTTCATGATATAGTGGTTGAATGATCGTTTCTAAAGGCAAATACCCAAATAAAAAAGGTTTATCAATCTGTTGAAAGACTGATAAACCCTTGGGAGTTCGATGTCAGGCGACGTTGCATGAATCGAAGGAAAGACTAAACCATCGCAGCTAAGTCCGACAAACGGGCAGAGTAACCTGCTTCATTGTCGTACCAACCCACTACGCGTACCATGCTGCCATTGGCTTGTGTCAACGGTGCATCAAACACGCAAGAGTGTGTATTGCGTACGATATCGCTGCTCACGATTTCGTCGGTGTTATATTCGAGGATACCTTGCAAGTGGCTATCGGCTGCTGCTTTAAAGGCTGCATTTACTTCTTCCACGGTAGCGGCAGTTTTCAAGGTAGCAACCACATCGGTTACAGAACCCGTTGCAACTGGAACACGCAAAGAATGTGCTGCAATTTTACCTTTCAAGTGTGGAGCAACCATGGTTACTGCTTTTGCAGCGCCGGTGCTGGTTGGTACAATGTTTTGAGCGGCAGCGCGCGCGCGACGCAAATCGCGGTGTGGGCCGTCTTGCAGGTTTTGATCCGCTGTGTAAGCGTGGATCGTATTCATAAAGAAGTTCTCAACGCCAAATGCTTTATCAAGTACCAAAATCATTGGAACCAGGCAGTTGGTCGTACAAGATGCGTTGGAAAGAATGGTATCTGTATCTTTAATTTCTGTGTGATTAGCGCCAATCACAAAGGTTGGAACATCATCCGCTTTGGGTGGTGCAGAAAGTACCACGCGGCGCGCGCCTGCTTGCAAATGCAAACCTGCTTTTTCGCGATCGAGGAAAATACCGGTACATTCTAACACAACATCTACTTGAAGGTCTTTCCAAGGCAAATCAGCCGGGTTTCTTACAGCGAGGGCTGCAATTTTGTGGCCATTTACCGTAATAGAAGTATCGTCGTGCGATACCGTGCCTTCAAAACGACCGTGCATGGTGTCGTATTTGAGCAGGTGTGCAAGGGTGAGGTTATCCGTCAGGTCGTTGATTGCTACTACCTCAACGTCGTCTCTTTTAACCAGGTTGCGAAATGTAAGGCGGCCAATCCGGCCAAAACCGTTGATTGCAATGCGTTTTTTTGCCATGATAAAGGTTGGTATATTTTCTAATGAATGCCGGTGTTAGATTCGGTCGGACAGGTAAGAGCGCTGCAAAGGTATAATTCATCTGGACAATCTTCCTAATACTGCTGCACTTTTCCAGTGTGAATGGATTAGTTCTTTACCGGTTTGGGCAGCACAGTGCCCGTCAAGGTAAATGCAACGGGGGTATTAGGATCAAAATTAGTGGTTACCGTGATGATTTTATAAAACGGGCCTTCCTTTTCTGCATCAAAGGTGGCCTGAATGGTAGCGCTTTCACCCGGTGCTATGGGCGCTTCCTTCCATTTGACGGTGGTACAATGACATCCACTTTTTACAGTCTGCAATAAAAGGGTGTCTTTGCTGATATTTTTTAAGTGGTATTCCCGCATAATCGGAACGCCTTGCGGTATTTCACCCAGGTCAATCCGACGTTCAAGCCAGGAAACCTTGTTTGCATTGAGGGTTGGGTCAGCGGCAACCATGCCTTGTGCGAAGGAGGCAGCCTGAGCGATGCTGACCAAAAGAATGGTGGAGATAACAGAAAAAATACGCATATCAGTAGTATGGTGTACCTGATTGGTGAAAAAGAAACAGAATGCGCCGCAAAAATAATGTTAAATTAATGATAGAAAAGCGTTGAGAATTTAATTTTAAAATGCAGAAAATAAATGTGTTATGCGCTTTGGGAACTCCTATTCCGTATTCAAAATATAATTTGGGGAGGAGGTATTAGTAAAAAATTTGAAAAAAGATTTGGTTGGATTAGCAGATGATTACATACCTTAGCCCCGCTATAGCATTTCCACCACCACCTTAGCCTTATTGAATGCTATTGGCCTCTTACCAAATAAAATCCTGCCAATCTGATTTTAAACAAATCGTGCGGGAAAGTATGATTTTCCGTATCTGGCATTATTTAACGATTCACCCATTTGTGAACACACTTTTTCACTAACTTAATTCTGTTTCGTATGAAGTTTTTTAACACGTACTTAAAATGCGGATTCCTGTTGGTCTGCATGGTGCTTGCAGCCAACATCGCGTCGGCTCAACGCACTGTAACAGGTAAAATCACGGATGCTGAAACCAATGAACCACTCATTGGCGCTTCAGTTACAGTGGTTGGTACTACACGGGGCGCTGTAACAGACATCGACGGTAAATACCGCGTGGAAGTTCCAGCAGGTTCAACGCAATTGCGTTTTGCCTACACAGGTTACAAAGAAACCGAAATCACCTTGGGCGCTTCTAACGAAGTGAACCAATCTTTGGCTCCAGGCAATGCCTTGAGCGAAGTAGTCGTAGTTGGTTACGGTTCTATCCGTAAAACAGACGCTACCGGTGCGGTTACCTCTGTAACGGAAGGCAGTTTCAACCGCGGCGTTATTTCTTCGCCTGAACAGTTGATTCAAGGCCGTGCAGCCGGTGTGCAAATCACCAGCGCAAGCGGCGAGCCAGGTGCAGGTGTAAGCATTCGTATTCGCGGTACTTCTTCTGTACGTGGTGGCAATAACCCACTTTTCGTAGTAGATGGTGTGCCTTTGAGCGGTGATGAAACCAGCTCTGGCGGTATTGATGCCGGTTTCGGTAGCAGCTCTGCCCGTAACCCACTCAACTTCTTGAACCCGAACGACATCGCCAGCATCGACATCCTGAAAGATGCCTCTGCTACAGCGATCTATGGTTCACGCGGTGCAAATGGCGTTGTAATCATCACAACCAAAAAAGGCGGTACTGCAAAAGGAAGCATTAGCTACGATTACTCTTTGGCTGCGAGCAAAATCACCAAAAAGTATGATTTGTTGAATGCAGCAGACTTTTTGAAGGCTTATGGCGATATTAATGGTGCGCCTGCTGCTGCTGCGTTAAACGGTGGTGCTGACACAGATTGGCAAGACCAGATTTTCCGTACTGCAATGACCAACAACCACAACCTTTCTTACGGTGCATCTTCTGCTGGCAGCGATTACCGTTTCGGTTTGAGCTACCAGGATCAGCAAGGTATCGTACGCGAAAGCGGAATGAAGCGTTTGACTGCACGTTTTAGCGGCAACAAAAAGTTCATCAATGATCGTTTGACCATTGGAACCAATGTAACCGTTTCTTCTATCCATGACGATAATGCTGCTATTGGTAACAATGCAGGTTTTGAAGGTGACTTGTTGGGTACTGCGTTGAAATCAAATCCAACAAACCCAGTTAAAATCAAACGTCAAGGCGGTACTATTGCAGATTCATTGTACCAATTTAGCCGTACAGAAGCAAACCCAGTGGCGATTTTGGAATTGTCGAAAGACTTTACCAAAACCATCCGCACCTTGGGTAACATCAGTGCAGAATACAAAATCATTGAGGGTTTGACCTTCAAAACCGTGGTAGGTTTCGATCAGTCTATGTCTTCGCGCAAAGCAGCATTTTCACGCGACCTGAATACGAACACAGTAGCAGGCAAAGGCCGTTTGTACCTTGCTGATGTTGAAATGGACAACCGTCTGTGGGAAAACTATTTCACTTACACGAAGTCTTTTGGCAACACCAACCTGACTGCTTTGTTGGGTTACTCTTACCAAAGCTTCAGCCTTGCGTCGAAGTCTTTCGAAATGACGAACTTCCAGACATCTGATCTGGACATCATGATCAACAACTTTGCTTCTGCAAACCAGGCTAGCGGTAGCAACAGCATTGTTGGTAGAAACTCTTCAAACAGCACCGACGAATTACAGTCTTACTACGGTCGTGTGAACTTGGGCATCGCAGACAAATACCTCTTTACTGCAACGTTGCGCGCCGACGGTTCTACCCGTTTCGGTGGCAACAACAAATACGGTTACTTCCCATCTTTCGCCTTCAAATGGCGCTTGATCGAAGAAGCATTTGTACCAGAAGCGTTCTCTGATTTGGGCCTGCGTTTGGGCTATGGCGTAACAGGCAACCAGGAAATTCCTCGTAATCGCTACCAACGTCGCCAACGTTACAACGATTGGGATATTGATACAGGTGGCGCAATCAACGGTGGCGGTTTGGGCGATGTGGCCTTCCAAAACCCTGATTTGAAATGGGAAACTACTTCTCAGTTAAACTTGGGTATTGACTTCGCCTTTGTAAAAGGTCGCGTATCGGGCTCTTTGGATTTTTACAACAAAAATACAAGTGATTTGTTATTGCAGGTTAGAACAGCACAACCTGCTTCAAACGACTTTAACTACGCCAACCTGGACGCAGATGTAATCAACCAAGGTGTTGAATTGTCTTTGAATCTTGCTGTTGTTGCTTCTAAAGACTTCAACTGGAGTGTATTGTTGAACGGCGCTTACAACAAAAACGAAGTGAAAAATTTCGGTGGTTTGATCAATACAGGTGAAATTAACGGACAAGGTTTGTCTGGTGCTTTTGCGCAACGTATCGCTGAAGGCCAATCATTGTATGCCTTCTTCATTCGTGAATTCGACGGATACGATGACAACGGTATCACAAAGTATAAAGGTAAAGGTGACGTACAAGTATTTACCGGTGCAAGCCCATTGCCAAAATGGAACACTGGTTTGACCAACAATTTCAGCTACAAGCACTTCGACTTTAGCTTCTTCTTTAATGGTCAATTCGGTCAGTACGTGTACAACAACACAGCAAACGCTTACTTCACCCAAGGCGCTCTTGCCAATGGTCGTAACGTGACTGCAGATGTAACGTCAAGCGATGAGTCAAACCTGAACGCTCCAGACGTTTCTACCCGTTTCTTGGAAAAAGCGTCATTCGTTCGTTTGCAAAACATTTCGCTCGGCTACCAGTTCCCTGTGAAAAGCAACTATATTTCTGCATTCCGCTTGTTTGCAACCGTGCAAAACCTCGCGGTATTCACCAACTATAGCGGCCAGGATCCAGAAGTAAATACCAGCAAATCAATTGACAATGTACCTTCTGCTGGTATCGACTACTCAGCGTACCCACGTGCAAAATCATTTGTAATCGGTGCGAGTGTTTCTTTCTAAATCATTAAAACTACTTTCAATATGATTCGCAATAAATTTTCTAAAATTTTTGCAACTGCATTGCTAGGACTTTTCCTGGTATCAGCTTGCACAGATCTGAAAGTGGACGAGGTTGACTCGGTTCTTTTGGATACCGGTGACGGTGCTTTCGTTGCTGGTGACGCCGGTGCGTTGTTGCTTTCTGCATACAAAGACCTGAGCGCATTCACCGACCAGGCTAATATCTTCTCGCTGTACGATCACGTATCAGACGAAATGATTCCACCAACCCGCGGTGTGGATTGGGGTGATAACGGTGTTTGGCGTACCCTGCACCAGCACACTTGGGATCCAACCCATGCTTATGTACTGGGATCTTGGAACCAATTGAACTCTCGTTCATACAAGTGCAACCAGATCCTTGCTTCTAACCCAAGCCCTGTACAAGCTGCTGAAGCCAAGTTCCTGCGCGCATTCTATCGCTTCCACGTAATGGACTTGTTCGGACAAGTTCCTGACCGTGGTGTAAACGACGGTGTGAAAGTGAATCCTAAAGTGTACACCCGTTCTGAAGCATTCGACCTGATCGTAAAAGACCTGGAAGAAGCATTACCTTCTTTGCCAACGGTTGGCCCATCTGCTACAAACGTAACTGCTTCTAAAGCAGCTGCTAACGCGTTGTTGGCTCGTTTGTACCTCAACAAGGCTGTTTACAAAGCTGCACGCCCTGAAGGTCCTTACACCTTCGATGCTGCGGATATGAACAAAGTAATTGGTTACTGCGATGCGGTTACTGCTGATGGATACTCACTTGAAACAGAATACTTTACCAACTTCAGCACCAACGCTACAAAAGAAATCATCTTCACTTCAGTAGATGGTTCTCCACAGAACCGTTGGTTCATGACCCTGCACTACGACAACGACCCTAGCGGTTGGAATGGTTTTGCTACTTTGGCTGATTTCTACGACAAGTTCGAAGCAAATGACCAACGTATCGGTAACTACCCTGCTCCAGATGGTTCTAAATTCTCTGGTATCGGTCGTGGTTTCTTGTTGGGCCAACAGCTCAAAGATGATGGTACACAAATCACCAACACGCGTAACCAAAAGCCATTGGCGTTCACACGTGACGTGCCGCTCTCTGGTGCTGGTACTGAAAAAGGTATTCGTGTAATCAAATACCACCCATCTAATGCAGGTAAATACATCATGTTGCGTTACGCAGATGTATTCTTGATGAAAGCCGAAGCTACTTTCCGTGGCGGTTCTGCTTCTAAATCTGCTTTGGAGCAAGTAAACGAACTGCGCGCAGTACGCGGTGCATCTGCACTTCCTTCTTTGGATGCTGGCAAGTTGCTCGACGAACGCGGACGTGAGTTGTACTGGGAAGGTATCCGTCGTATCGACCAAGTGCGTTTCGAAACGTTCGATGATACCTGGCAGGACAAAAATGTCACAGAAGGCTTCCGCGTTCTTTTCCCAATTCCACAACAAGCTTTGGACTCTAATCCAAACTTGAAACAGAATACAGGATACTAATTTGAATTGAGTTCACCCAATTCAAGTGCATATTTCAATAGGTCGCCTCACAAGGGCGACCTATTGTATTTATAGAGGCACAAATTGCTTTTTCAATGACCTAATCCAGTGCGACATCCGTACTTTTGGCATAAATTCTACCTACACACCATGCAATTACGTCCAAAATTTGCCATGCTCCTTTTGGTAGCAGTATGCCTGCTCCAATGCAAACAACCGGAGAAAAAATCGGATACGCTCTTCGAAAAATTGGAGACCAATCAAACCGGTATCCAATTTTTTAATAAGGTAGAAAATACCGAAGATTTTAACATTTTTAGCTACCGTAACTTCTACAACGGGGGTGGGGTTTCGATCGGCGACCTGAACAACGACGGCCTGCCGGAAGTGTTCCTTACCTCTAATATGGGGGATAACCAACTGTTCCTCAACAAAGGCAATTTTAAATTTGAAAATATTACCGCAAAAGCCGGTGTAGCCGGTAAAAAATTCTGGAGCACCGGGGTCGTCATGGTCGATATTAATGCCGACGGACTGCTCGATATTTTTGTGTGTAATGCGGGCTATAAACGCGACGAACTCCCTGAAAAAGAACTGTTTATCAACAAAGGCGTCGGCCCCGATGGGATCCCTGTTTTTGAAGAAAAAGCCGCTGAATACGGACTCAATGAAACGGGCTACACCACCCACGCTGCTTTTTTCGATTACGACGGTGATGGCGACCTCGACTGTTATATTCTCAACAACAGTTTTATGCCGGTTAATACCCTCAATTACAGCAATAACCGCGCATTATACGCAGATGAATGGCCAGTAGCCGATTTCCTAAAAGGCGGCGGTGACAAACTTTTCCGCAACGACGGCCCCCCGCAAGGAAACGGAAAAGGCGGCTTCATAGATGTTACCCGCCAATCCGGAATTTATGGCAGTTTGATCGGCTTCGGCCTGGGCGTTACCGTGGGCGATGTCAATGGCGATTTTTGGCCCGATCTCTACATCTCCAATGACTTTTTTGAACGCGA
The DNA here is from genome assembly GCA_903905445.1 of uncultured Bacteroidota bacterium. Classification (GTDB taxonomy): domain Bacteria; phylum Bacteroidota; class Bacteroidia; order Chitinophagales; family Saprospiraceae; genus M3007. The sequence goes on along the minus strand of CAIVGO010000223.1, from coordinate 4,895 downwards.
TTACCTCTATATCAACCAAAAAAACGGAACATTTAAAGAAGAAATTGAAAACTGGATGGAGCACATTAGCCATGCTTCCATGGGCTCCGATATGGCTGATATCAACAATGACGGCTTTCCTGAAATTTTCACCACCGAAATGTTGCCCTCCGACGAAACCAGGTTAAAAACGACGACGGTTTTTGAAAATTATAATATCTACAGCCTGAAACAAGAGCGCGGTTTTTACCACCAATACATGCAAAACTGCCTCCAACTCAATAATAAAGACCAAACTTTTAGCGAAATCGCCCATTTCAGCGGGGTGGCGGCTTCCGATTGGAGCTGGGGCGCGCTGATGTTTGATGCAGACAATGACGGCTTGCGCGATATTTATGTGTGCAACGGCATTTATAAAGATGTGATTAACCAGGATTTTATCGACTTTTTCGCCGATGAAGTGGTGCAAAAAATGGCGCTCACCGGCAAAAAAGAACAAATCAATGAAATCCTGAATCGAATGCCCTCCACACCCATCCTCAACAAGGCTTTTCATAACAAGGGCAACCTGACGTTTGAAGATGCAGGCGAAAAATGGGGCTTCACCACCCCTTCTTGCTCGAATGGCGCGGCTTATGGCGACCTCGACAACGATGGCGACCTTGATTTGGTGATCAATAATGTCAACCAGGATGCCTTTGTTTACCGAAATAAAGCAGAAAATTCGGGCAATAAACCGCATTACCTAAGTATCAGTCTGCACGGGAAAGACCAAAACACCTTTGCAATCGGCGCTATGGCTTCGGTATACCGCGGCGCCGAACAACTCAACTTTCAAGTACACCCCTCCCGCGGTTTCCAATCTTCCGTGGATTATAAAATGGTATTCGGACTCGGAAAAACGGACCATGTCGATTCCGTTGTAGTCATTTGGCCCGATCGGCAAAAAACGACGGTGTATGCCCCTGCCATTGATACACTCCTCCAATTGTCCTGGAAAGATGCGCACCCCACCACCTTCAAAAATCCATACCAATACGACAATACAGCAACGGCGCTCATGAAGCCAATTGCCAATACTTTCGTTGCTCACCGCGAAGATCCTTTTGTCGACTTTTACCAGGAAGGCCTCAGTTTCAGGATGTTATCCCGCGAAGGGCCCTGCGCTGCAGTGGCTGATGTGAATGGCGACGGTCGCCAGGATGTGTTCATCGGAGGCGCGGCCGGACAATCCGGTCAATTATACCTGCAAACCGCCAACGGAACCTTTAACAGTTCCGACCGCGCAACATTTGACCGCGATTCTATTTTTGAAGATACCTATATATGCTTCTTTGATGCCGATGGCGATAAAGACGCTGATTTGTTTGTTGGCTCAGGTGGCAACGAACAGCCCCTGAACTCCCGGTTTATGCAAAGCCGGATGTATTTCAACGACGGGAAAGGCCATTTTACCCTCAATGAACGCGCCCTGCCCCTCAATGGATACAACACCGCCGTGGCAATTCCGTTCGATTATGATCAGGACGGCTTCCTTGACCTGTTTGTAGGAAGCCGCAGCATTCCTGCGCAATATGGGGTGCCGCCTCGCCATTTCCTGTACCAAAATGACGGAAAAGGCAATTTTCATGACATGGCCAAGTCGCTTGCGCCCGATTTTGCCAAATTAGGCATGGTCACCAGCGCCTGCCTGAGTAATTTGGTCGGCGATGCAACGCCCGAATTGGTCGTAGTAGGGGAGTGGGGGAGTCCTTCCATCTTTGAAATTAAAAACGGCCTGTTGGAAAAAGTAAAAACCAACCTCGACCAATATGCGGGCTGGTGGTATGCCATTCAATCGGATGACGTGGATGGCGATGGCGATCAGGATTTAATCCTGGGCAACCGCGGCGAGAACTTTTATGTAAAAGGCGATGCCGAACATCCCGCCAAATTGTGGATCAACGACTTCGACAACAACGGAACCATCGAAAAAATCATGACCCGTCAAATCAACGGGAAAGACATGCCGATTCCGCTGAAAAAGGAACTGACCTCCCAACTGCCTTTGCTGAAAAAACAAAACCTCAAGCATGTCGATTATGCCCAAAAGGCTATTCAGGAATTGCTTCCGGAGGATAAAATTAAGGCATCCCTCGTGCGCGAAGGAAATTACTTCAAATCCGCTGTGGCCATCAACAACGGCCAGGGCAATTTTACCCTGCAAGCCCTGCCCGCTGAAGTGCAATTGTCGTGCGTGAAGGCTATCCTGGTACAAGACCTCAATGGGGATGGCAAAAACGACCTGGTCCTGGCTGGAAATGATGCCGGTTTTATGCCTCAGTATTCCAAATTGGACGCCAGTTTCGGGCACGTACTCCTCAACCAGGGCAACGGACAATACCTGCGTATCGAAAATCGCGACAGCGGCTTTTTTGTGCGGGGTGATGTGAAATCGCTCCTTTTACTGCCCGTAAATGGCAAGAAAAACCTGCTGGTTACGATCAATAACAAGCAACCACGCTTGTTTCAACTGAAATAAAAATAACTGATTAACAGTTTTTTATGTATTATAAGATGAAAATATTTCAATTTGCTTCGTTTCGCTTGATTGGGTTTATCGTGGTAGTACTTTTCTCCGCTTGTCAAAAAACAAAAGGTGGCGACCCCGTTTTTCAATTGTTGCGCAAAGACGTAACAGGCCTCGATTTTGAAAATGTATTGCGGCAAAGCGGTGCCTTTAACGTGTTTAACTACATGTATTTTTTTAATGGAGGTGGGGTTGCTGCGGGCGATTTTAACAACGATGGCCTGGTCGATTTGTATTTTACCAGCAACATGGGGCCGAATAAGATGTTCCTCAATGAAGGAAACCTCAAATTCAAAGACATTACCGAGCAAGCGGGTGTAGCGGGTATGGATGGTTGGACGACCGGCGTGAGTGTGGTGGATATCAACAACGACGGCATGCTCGATTTGTACGTAGGGCAACTCGGTGAATATCAAAACATTAAGGGCCAAAACCAGTTGTTTGTGTGTAAAGGCATCGAAAATGGTATTCCGGTTTATGCCGATGAGGCCATTTATTACAAGCTGGATTTGGTCGGTTTTGCCACCCAGGCCGTCTTTTTTGATTACGACCTCGATGGCGACCTGGATTTGTTTCAACTCAACCATTCGGTACACCACAATGGCACGTTTGGTCCGCGTAAAACCTTTGCTGATGTAACGCACCCATTGGCGGGCGACAAATTGTTGCGCAATGATGGCCCTTTGGTACGGCAACCCGATGGCAGCGATAAGGGCGGTTTTGTGGATGTAACCCCCAATTCCGGTATTTTAAGCAACGTGATCGGCTACGGTTTGGGCGTAGTGGCAGGCGATGTAAACAACGACGGCTACCCGGATTTGTACATTGGCAATGATTTTCACGAAAATGATTACCTCTATATCAACCAGCGCAACGGAACCTTCAAAGAAATGAGCCGGGAAGCGCTCATGCATACCAGCCAGTTTACCATGGGCGTCGAAATTGCCGATGTGAACAACGACGGCTGGTCGGAAATTTTCTCGCTCGATATGTTGCCCGAAGATCCGTTTATCCTGAAAAGTTCGCTTGGCGAAGATACCTACGACCTGTTTAACCATAAAATCAACATCGGTTACGCGTACCAATATACCCGCAACAACCTGCAACTAAACAATACCGATGGAACATTTAGCGAAATTGGCCTATTTTCGGGCATCGCGGCGACCGATTGGTCCTGGTCGGCCCTGATGCTCGATTTTGATGAAGACGGTTACAAAGACCTGTTCGTAAGCAACGGGATACCACGTCGCATGAATGATATTGATTATGTGAAATTTCAGGAAGACCGGGAGTTGAAGTTAAAAGACAACACCAACCACGTACAAGAGCAGGAACTGGATATTGTAGAGAAAATGCCGCGCATCAAAATCCCCAACAAGTTTTACCACAATGGCGGCAAATTACAGTTCAACGACCTGAAATTACAGATTGAAGGCGATTTACCCAGTTTCTCTAACGGCGCCATTTATGCCGACCTGGATAATGACGGCGACCTGGATGTGATTGTAAATAATATTGAGGATGAGCCATTTATATATAAAAATTTAGTGGCAGAAAATAAAAAAACGCAAGGCAATTTCCTGTCGCTAAAATTAAAGGGCTCCGAAAATAATTTAAACGCCATTGGCACCCGTGTGCTGGCTTACAAAAAAGATCAATCCATCATCAGTGCCGAATCTTATCCCGTGCGGGGCTTTTTATCGAGCGCCCAAATTCCGCTTCACATTGGCCTGGGTGATCCGACAAGTATCGATTCAGTGCTGATTATTTGGCCGGACAACACGTACCAAAGGTTGGAATCCTGGAATTCCAATAAAACGGTCGATTTGAGTTGGCAAAAGGGCCTGCCCAAATTAGACCTCGACCGCTGGCAAAAATACAATATTCCATACGTTCCCCTAAAAGATGTAACCGCCGATTTGGGCCTGGGGCACCAACATGTGGAAAACAGTTTCGTCGAATTCAACCGCGAAAAACTCATTCCCTGGATGGTTTCCCGCGAAGGACCGGCCCTCACCGTAGGCGACATCAACGGCGACGGCCTGGAAGATGTGTTTTTCGGAAGTGCCAAACGCGAACGCGCGGCCCTGTACTTGCAAACGAAAGCCGGTAAATTTATCCTGAAAACACCCGAAGCCCTCCTTGCCGACAGTTTGTTTGAGGATGTAGATGCCGTTTTGATCGATGTTGAAAAAGATGGCGACCTGGATTTGGTCATCGCTTCCGGTGGCAACGAATTCCGGGACACCGATGAGGCCATGCAGCAACGGCTTTATCGCAATGATGGGAAAGGCAATTTTACCCGTGCCACCGATTTTCCAAACATTTACATGACCGCCTCCTGTGT
>CAIVGO010000222.1 GCA_903905445.1 uncultured Bacteroidota bacterium | reverse complement strand
CTCCTTGTCCAGCCCGTATCGGCTTTCATGGCAGCGTCTTTGATGGCTTTTGCTTTTGCCTCTTCGGCAGTTTGGGCAGATAAGCCTGTAAAACAAACAATCAGGAGGAGGGTAGAGATAAAAAGTTTCATGCAATAAAAAAGGTTGAGTGAATTTGGATTATTCATGTATCGTATCGTCGCCGGCGTCCAATAACTGATCGTCTTGGGCATCGGCATAAAAAACTTCAATTTTTTCGGTTGCCAGTTTACTCAAAGGAATGATCACGGCACGTTCGGCTGTTTGCAGGAAAATTGAACTGGCGTCAATCATCACCACTTTACCACGTACCCCAATGATCCGAACATCATCGCCTACCCGCACTTTGTTTTTATTATAGTACCCAGCCAGGTAGTTGGCCATCAAATCTCGAGATGCAAACCCGTAACCCAGGGAAAATGCGAGGGCCACTGCACCTATAATTACGGTCAAATTAGAGGAAATGAATCCCGTATTGATTTTTGCCTGTGCCAACGCACTGATCGCAACCGTGACCAACAGGAAATAAAAAACACCCGCAGCGATCATTTTTGCAGAAGGCAGCCCGATCGATTGACAAACCGTGAGCACCAAACCTTTCACTAAATCGGCCAAAAACAGGCCCAGTAAAAAAATCACCGAGGCCGAAAACAGAGAAGGCAAATAATTGAGCGCATCGGTGACCAATTGGGTGATCGCTTTCACGCCCATGGCATCGGTTGCGGCAATGACAAAAATCAGCATCATCACATAATACACAACTTGCGCCAGTACCGCCGACAATTTGACTTCCATGCCGCTGCTGCGTACCAGGTCTATATCATTCAACATTTCGGCAAAACGGTCGATGCCCACCCGTTCCAACACCTGCGTCAATATTTTTTTTACCAATTTAGCAACCAGCCAGCCAATGAGTAAAATGACCAATGCCCCCACGATTCTTGGGAAAAAGGCAGCAAACTGGCGAAATAACTCATCCAGGGGACTGGTTGGGGGCGCATCCGTTTGTTGGAAAAAAAAGAAGAGTAGTAGGTTCCCCATTGTTCAGATTGTTTTCGGTACCGATATTATAAAGTTGGTTGTTCTTTTAATCTTCCGTTTCACCCGGTCCGCGCGCTTCAGGCGGACGGCGCCAGGCTGGTTCGGCCAGTCGTTTGCGCTCTTTGATGCAGGGCAATTCTTCACCGCCAAAGATGCGTACCACGGTGTGCAGTGCATTGGGCACAAAGAGTTCGATTACTTTCCCAAACATAGAAAAAGTACCCAGGTGCTGCGACATCCGGTCTTCCAATTCAGGCGGAAGCATTGCCTCGCGGTCCTCCATTATTTTCTGGAAATTGTTAGCCATGCGTACTTTGTTTGGGATGAAACGTTTGGATAATAAACTCAGGTTATTTTGTGCCTTCCATCGGGTCAAATTCGAATAATTCGTCGTGTACCAGTTGTACTTTCTGTTTTGCGCGCATCAACTGCATTTTTATCGCGCTCTCGGTTTTGCCCAACACCGCACCAATTTCCCTGATCGACAAATCATCGGTGTATTTCATCAATAAAATCGCTCTATCGCCCGGCGGTATCAAGTCCAACACTTTTTCCAAACGCTCTTGCTTCATTTCGAGCAATACACTGTCCGGAATTTCCTGATCCTCGGTTTTATTCATCTTGCCCATGTCTTCCGTGAAAATCAGGGGCATTTTTTTCTTCTTCCGAATCAAATCAATGCAATAGTTGTACGTAATCGAATAAATCCAGGTCGAAAACGACGATTGTTCGCTAAACTTGGACAGATTGAGTACAATTTTTACAAATATATCCTGTGTCGCATCCTGTGCCAAGCCTTCATCTGCCAGCATAGAAATACACTTGGCAAAAACTTTACTTGCATAGCGGCGGTACAGCTGGGTAAAATACACAGGCTGTTGATCCGCTAAGTAAAGCGCAATCAGTTCAGAATCGGTATATTCGACAGTCTTTTTGGCGGTCGACTTCACGTAGGAATTGTTTGAAAAGGTCAGTGCAAAAGAGCGTTAAGACGGTTTATAACTGGCGTAAGCAAGCATGAAACCGTCAAATTTTCAGCAAAGACACGAAAAAAGCAGTGAAATGAGACCATTTCATTGTAATTTTCTTTCAAACCGTTAATGGGACGTTAACTTCTGTGTTTCGTCACGCGAAAGGCTCAATATTTGTAGGAAAATTTATTCGTTTTTATTAAATATTTACCATGCGTCGCCTCTTTTTGCTTTGCCTACTGAACGCCGTTGTGCTTGTATCATCGGCACAATCCAACACCCAGCCGCAGCCAAGCAGCCCATTTCCGTTTGAAATTGCTTTGTACAAACCGGATAGCACCTTGTTCAATTCCAAACAGGTATTCAAAACCGGCAAACCCACCGTGTTTGCCTTTTGGCTCACGACCTGCGTGCCTTGCATGGCTGAGTTGGCTTCGTACACCGAACAATATACAAACTGGAAAAAAGAGGTCGACTTTCAATTGTTTGCTGTTTCCATCGACTATCCCCAGCGTTTTCGCTTTATCGCCCCTTTGGTAAAAGAAAAAAAATGGCCCTTTCCAGTCTATTGGGACCGGGAAAGGACCTTTAAATCTATTTTGCCAGGTGGCCTGAATGGCTTGCCCCAGGTTTTTTTGTTTGACCGCAATGGTGCCCTGGTTTGGCAACACAAGGGCTATTACCCCGGTTTTGAACATGAATTATTTGCCAAAATCAAGGAATTGAAGTAATTACCGACGAATTACGGACGAATTACGGGCTTTTCTTCTTTCAATTTTTCGTTGAGAAAGTTGGTCATTAAGGTGTACAAATGCATTCGGGCATTGTCCCCCGTGATACTGTGGCTCCGATTGGGGTACACCATCGTGTCAAACGGCTTGTTGGCGGCAATTAAACGGTTGGCCATTTCTGCCGAATGCTGGAAATGCACATTGTCGTCGGCCAATCCATGTACCAACAAGTATTTTCCTTGTAATTTGTCGGCAAAATTGACCGGCGAATTATCCTCGTACCCAGCCGGATTGTCTTTATTGGTGCGCATATACCGCTCGGTGTACACACTGTCGTACCATTTCCAATTGGTCACCGGCGCCACCGCGATGCCCGCTTTGAATACTTCGCCGCCTTTCATCATACACAACGACGACATATAGCCGCCGTAACTCCAACCGAAAATGCCCACCCGCGCTGGGTCTACAAAAGGCAAGGTGCCTAAGTATTTGGCTGCATCAATCTGATCCTGGGTTTCCAATTTACCCAATTGCTGATACGTGCATTTTTTAAAGGCTTCCCCGCGCGCACCCGTGCCCCGGTTGTCGACACAAGCCACCACGTATCCTTGTTGGGCCAGCATTTGAAACCACCAGTAATTGGCGCCTTTCCATTGGTCGAGCACTTGCTGGCTGCCTGGACCTCCGTACACAAACATCAATACGGGCAGTTTTTTACCTGCAAATTGTGGCGCGCTGGGTTTGATCATAAACCCGTTGAGTGCTGTTTGATCGGGCGTTTTAAAACTAAAAAACTCGGCAGGAATCACCCCGTATTCAGCAATTTTGGCCTTTAAATCCATATTTTGCTCTAAAGGACGCAATATTTTACCTTTACGATCACAAACCGCATAGTTCGGCGGCGCATTCAAGCCCGAATGCGTCAACACAAAATAATCATAGGTGCTGCTAAAAATAGCGCTGTTATAGCCACGCTCCTTTGAAAGGCGCTTCTGGCTTTTACCATTTAATTTCACAGAGAAAACTTCCCGTTCCATGGGGGATTTGGATGCCGCCTGATAAAAAACCAGGCCATTTTTTTCATCCACTCCGTAAAAATCGGTCACATCCCAATTGCCGCTGCTCAAGGCTGCTACCTGTTTGCCTTGCATATCGTAGTAGTACAAGTGGTTGAATCCACTTTTTTCACTTTGCATTACAAAGCCCGAACCGTCTTTTAAAAAGATAATATCGTGTAAATCAATATAAGCGGCATTGTTTTCCTCCAACAGGCGGGTGCAACGGCCCGTGACGAGGTCTGCCAGCAGGAGTTGCAGGTTGTTTTGCAAGCGGTTTAACTTGGTGATGCATAACTTGCCGGTGGCGGTCCATTCAATGCGGGGCAAATAATCTTCCGGATCGGCACCCGTTTCAATCGGAAGTAGTTGCTTTTGCTCCAGATGATATAGCCAGGCACTGATCTGTGCATTTTTTTCACCTACCTTGGGGTATTTGAAGCGTTCTTCGTCGGGGTAGGCACCACCGTCAAACGTTTCCATACGCATTTCAGGCACTGCACTTTCATCGAAGCGCAAAAAGGCGAGGTGCTTTCCGTCGGGACTCCATTCAAAGGCGCGTACCAATTCAAATTCTTCTTCATACACCCAATCGCTGGCGCCATTGATGATGGCATTGATTTTTCCGTCGCGGGTTACGCGGGTGGTATTTCCACTGGCCAAGTCTTTGTAATACAAGTCATTATCCACTACAAAGGCTACTTTGCTACCATCGGGCGAAAAATGGGCGTACCGTTGTTTGTTCCCTTCAAAAAGGCGGGTCAGGTTTTTGGTGGCCTGATCGTACACAAAAAACTGGGCCTTGGTACTCCAGCGATAAATCTGTTGGGTCTCGGTCGCGATGAGTATTTTTTGTTCGTTGGCACTGAAGCTGTAGCCATCGAGGGTGTCTTTCCAGCCGGGCGCATTGGTTTTGATGCTGTGCGCATCAAGGATTTGCCCCGAAACCGCGCCGGTGCGCAGGTCACATTGTTCGATAGTCGATTTATTGAGGCGGGTATAATGCACCCCGTCTTTTTGAAAATTAAACCCCGGGATACCTTTTGCCGAAAAAGTGCCTTTTTGCCAGATGTCTTCCAGCGTAATCGGTTTTTGGGCCAGCAATGCAGTACCCATCAAAATGAAAAGAAGCAGGAGCCGTTGTTTCATATACGCGCGCGGATTGGTTTGAACCGTAAATATAGCAGCTCGTTTGTATCCAACGGGCGAAACTGCACTACAGCCCCTGCCTTTTCGATGAATTGCCTGTTTTTCAGGCATTCCGTTTTACCATTCTATTTTTCGTGAAAAATACATGACGGCTGCCAGGATCAGGAACAGACCAATGCTGCCAATAAGTAACGCGTAATCCTGCTGCTGCAACACCACAAACAAAAAGCCATACAATACCGTGAGGGTACCGCCTACGAGGAAGGCCATTTGCCGAGAGGCAAACAAAGCATTGGCATATAAGGTGGTAAGCGCGATGGTCATGATTGCTGCAATCAGGTAGGCACTATCAAACGAAAGATGTTCGGAAATAGATACCAGCAAGGTGTAAAATATCACCAGCGCCAGTCCGATCAGGGCATACTGGAACGCATGTACCCGCGTTTTCTGACGCATTTCTATAAAAAAGATGGTCAAAAACGTAAGACTGATGAACAGAATCGCATATTTGACCGAACGGGTAGATTTCTGGTAATTATCGACGGGCAACAGAAAGTCTACGCCGAATGCACTTTCGGCATAACTGGTGTTTGCTTCACTCAACCACTGTTGCGGATAATTTCGGTTGAGGTTGAGTACTTTCCAACGTGCGGTAAAACTGGTCCCGTCAATTTGTTTTTCTTCTGGTAAAAAAGCCCCGCTAAAACTTGGGTCTGCCCAGGGAGCGGAAATCGCGACCTCGGTGACTTTGCCAACGGGCGTAAAAAACAAAGAGCCAGAACCTTTCAAGGCCAAGGAAATTTTAAAGGTATGCGCGCCATTTGCT
>CAIVGO010000221.1 GCA_903905445.1 uncultured Bacteroidota bacterium | reverse complement strand
TACAACTGCAGATAAATAACTTAAACAGCAATAATATCTTCTTCACTTATCACTCCTCACTTATCACTCCTCACTCCTCACTAACTCATACTGCCCAACCAAGCTAGTCAAAACCCGCGCTTTGCCTTTTTTGTTGCGGCCAATAACCGGCAAAAAGCGGGCATTCCATACCATTTCTTCGCCCGTATACGAGCGCCGCACGTGCACCATTTGCTGATTGGCTTCATCGGTACCTTTTACTAAAATTAAAAATTCGGCCATCGCATCGATCAAATCCTGTTGAGAAAACCCAAAAAGTGGACTGTTTTCATTGATGTCATGCACGATGGTCCAGGAAAGCGAGAAGAATGATACTTTCGAAATTTCTAGGGGCAAGGAAAAAAAGCGCCGTGCAATATTGCCGCTTTCCTCCCGCTGATTGACCGTCAGAATGACTTGTACCTCGGTTTCAATCAATTCACTGCGCGCGGCATTCACCATCCGAAACATCAGACCTTGTCCAGCGCGATAGGGGGCCACCAGTATTTTTTCGCTAAAAGCAATCCGCGCAACGGGGCGAGAAAATCGGCCATACAACAAGCCAGAAATCAGGGCAAAAGTAAGCAACCCCAAAAAAGATTCAAAAGATGCGATGATGTTGGCAGGCAATCCCTCTGGACTGATATGCCCGTACCCCACGGTCGTAAGGGTTTGACTGCTAAAAAAATAAGCCTGGGTCAATTGATGCAAAATATCGCCATCAGAGGTGCCACGCAAGTGCTCAATCCCAATCAGGCAATAAACAACAGAAAATACGATATTTAAAAAAATAAAACCCGTTAAAGCCAACAAAAAGAACTGCCAGGCGGGCATCATCATTAAATGAAAATAGGTATTATCCCAATATCCAAACCGTTCTCTGTCAACATTAAATACGCCATTGGGGTTCATCATCCGACCAGAGTCGGTCAGCGTTTTACCAAAACCCAATTCTTGTTCTATGGGCTTAGTGGCGATACGCCGTGGCATTTTAGGAAAATTAAGCATGACAAGGTGGTAAAATTAGGATGTAAAAATAAGGCACTTTCTTCCAAACAAAAGGCTATTTTAAAAGTTTAGTGCCTATCTGTATGTTCAGACATCATTTTGATTTACTATTGCATGCATGAAGCATAGTGCGATTGTTTGGTTTCGACAAGATTTAAGGCTTCACGATAATGAGGCGATCACCACGGCACTGCGCATGGCCGATGAGGTGGTACCCGTGTACGTTTTTGACGAGCGGGTTTTTAAAGGTACAACGCGATTTGGTTTTCCCAAAACGGGTGCCTTTCGTGCAAAATTTATCCTTGAATCTGTAGCGGATTTGCGCCAAAGTTTGCGCGAACTGGGCAGTGATCTTATTGTCCGGGTAGGGCGTCCTGAAGTTATTTTGGCTGAAATGGCGCAACAGCGCAAATGTTCCTGGGTGCTTTGTAATCGGGAACGTACCCAGGAAGAAGTGTTTGTACAGGATGCGCTGGAACAAAAACTGTGGTCGTTTGGTGTCGAATTGCTGTACACCCGTGGCAAAATGCTATACCACACCCAGGATCTTCCGGTGCCGGTGCATCATACGCCTGATACTTTTACCCAGTACCGCAAAGACAACGAAAATATCACCCCTGTTCGCCCGCCTTTGCCTGCCCCTACCGCGCTCACAACGCTACCTGCCCTATTTGAACCCGGTGAAATACCCACTTTAAGCGATTTCGGATTATCCGAACCGATAGCCGATCCGCGCAGTGTTTTGCCCTTTAAAGGCGGTGAACGCGCAGGATTGCAACGCCTCCGCTATTATTTCTGGGAAAAAGACCTGCTCGCGGAGTATAAAGAGACCCGCAATGGACTGATTGGCGGCGATTATTCCTCCAAATTTTCACCTTGGCTCGCAACTGGATGCTTATCGCCCAAACTCGTTTACCATGAAATAAAACGCTACGAACGCGAACGCACTTCCAACGATAGCACCTATTGGCTGTTTTTTGAATTGCTTTGGCGCGATTATTTCCGCTTGGTCGGTAAAAAATTTGGCAACAAAATTTTCCTGAAATCCGGTCCTCAAAACAAACCCCAGCGCCACCTGAAAAACAACACGGAGTTGTTTAAATGCTGGGCGGAAGGTAAAACGGGCGTCCCATTCATCGACGCCAACATGCGCGAACTCAATGCCACCGGCTTTATGAGCAACCGCGGCCGCCAAAATGTGGCCTCTTTTCTGGTAAAAGACTTGAAAGTGAACTGGCAAATGGGCGCCGAATACTTCGAAAGCCTCCTCATCGACTATGACCCCTGCTCCAACTGGGGCAACTGGAACTATGTAGCAGGCGTCGGCAGCGACCCACGCGAAGACCGCTATTTCAACATCCTCACCCAAGCCCGCAATTACGACCCCCGCGGCGCTTACGTGCAACTTTGGCTGCCCGAATTCGCCCATGTCCCCATCGAAAAAATTCACCGCCCCGACCTCCTCTGTGCAGCCGACCGCCAGGAATTCAAACTAAATGGATATCCAAAACCTATGGTTCGGATTGAAAAATGGGTAAGTTAGGTAGGAGTGATGAGTGAGGAGTGATGAGTTGGGCGTTCCACTTGGTTTTTCGTAAAAATAATGCTTTGTATCTCACCGTCTACAAATGCATGACTTCTCCGAAGTCGTGAGGGTATTGGGCATCGTTACGTTTTTCTACAAATGCGCGACCTCTCCGAGGTCGTAAATATTTGGTAAGCCATTTTTTATAATAATTTCAGCAACTCCTCACTCCTCACTCTTCACTATAAAAGGTCTTCCGGCACATCAATCCCATGTGTTTCCCACTCGGTAAGCCCAACTTTAATTTGAAAGCCATTTTCCAGCCAGCGCAATTGTTCGAGGGATTCGGCAATTTCCAGGGGGGTGGGGGCGAGTTGGGCGAGTTGAAGCAGGGTTTGGCGCTGAAATCCGTATAAACCGATGTGTTTGTAGTAGTTGTGTGTATGCAACCATTCAGTAAGGTCTTTTCCGCGCAAGAATGGGATGGCATGTCTGCTAAAATAAATAGCGTTTCCGGCGGGGCTGAATGCCACTTTTACGATGTTTGGATTGCTGAGCGCTTCCGGGTTTTCAATTTTTTTGGCCAAGGTGGCAATTTGTGTTTCGGGCGTTTCCAGCAAGGTACGGGCCAGTAAATCTATTTGTTCGGGCTGAATAAAGGGTTCATCGCCCTGAATGTTGATACAGTGGGTGGCCGCTGGAAATTGTTCGGCTACTTCGGCACAGCGGTCTGTTCCGCTTGGATGTTCCGGGCGGGTCATGCACACGGTTCCACCAAATTCCAGGACATGGTTATAAATACGCAGGTCATCGGTGGCGACAACGACCTTGGTCAGCGATTGCGCTTTGGATGCTTGTTCGTACACCCGTTGAATCATCGACTTTCCTTGAATATCAACCAAAGGTTTGCCAGGAAAACGGGTAGAAGCGTATCGTGCTGGAATAATGCCTAAAATCATGATTTAAGTATTGTTAAGACATGCTTTGCTTTGAAGACTGTATTTTTGTGGCGAAGGAAATCAATACAGACCATACTATGTGCAATTTCAAGCCCCTAATAATTTGTTTTTTGTGTCTGTGGACGGCGGTAATATTCGGACAAAGCGTTGAGAAGGAGCGCGTTGTACCCGTTTTGACGTTCAAAGATACACTTATTTTGACAGTGGAAGACGGGAAAAAGATGGTGTACCACCCGGTAAAACCCAAGCAGACCCTTTTTTCAATTTCTAAGTTTTATAGCCTGAGTTTGGAAGATTTGTACGACCTCAATCAAGGTTTTCGGACCGATCCGACCTTGCGTACGGGTACCCGGATTAAAATATCCATTCCGAACAAGGCCATTTTGCGGTACAAAACGCCCAATTTTAAAGGTTGGCGGGTGGCACCTATATACTATATGGTGCAAGATGGAGATAACTTGTTTCAGATTTGCAAACGCCATTTTGCGATGCCGGTGGATACCATTATGAAACGCAATAAGATGAAATCTCAAAACATCCGTCCGGGGCAATTGATCCTCATGGGCTGGATGAGTACCGATGGGATATTGCCGGAATGGCGGCCAGTTAAGCCTGCTACGGAATCAAATTCCTTGAAAACGCGGTTTGAAGCCGAAAAAAAGAAGCATAAAGAGGTGGATGCACAAGGCGTGTGTTTCTGGCAGCGTGATAGTAAAGAAAAAGGTGATCTTTACGCCCTGCATCGGGATGCTTTGATTGGTTCCATTATTGCAGTGACCAACCCAATTTACAGCCGCACCATTTATGCAAAAGTAATTGGTCGGGTTCCGGATGGGTACGAGCGCAACATTGAATTGATTTTATCGCCGGAAGCTGCCCGCAAGATCGGTGCAAAAGATCCGCGGTTTTTTGTGAAACTTAAATATTTGAAATAACAACGATTTTTTGAACATGAACAAACTTTTCCTGATTGCTTTGGCGGTGCTTTGTACTTGCGTTGCCTGCCAACAAGATGCGCAAAAAAATGGCGTAAACGGCTCAAAATTACCGGAAGAAACCATCAATATGTTGGCTGGACACTGGGTGGCGATTGATTTTTGCGCCCGTGTGAATAATTACGGCGGTGTTTTGGAAGCCATGAATGAAACCCACAAGCCTTATGTATATGCCCTCACGTTCAATCCTGCATTTCCCGATAGCGTGGAGTGCTTTAATGGGGTTGAACAATACAAATTGGCCTTTACCATGCGGGTCGATACCATTGAACTGAAAGGCGCCCGTGCTGAAAACAAGTCGGTGTTTTTGGTGATTTCTGGTCAAGACAAGGAAAAAGAAATGACCATGTTTGATCCAGCACCCAGCGGCACCCAAATGGATCGTTTTATCAAATCAAAAGCCGGTGCTGCCAATGGTTATATGGCCTTTGCCACTGCATTGAATCATAATTTGTTTAGCGGCGCATTTACGCAGCTTGCAAAAGGGGGCGCTAGCAATATTTTGTTTACGCCTGGTGGATTTATTCAAAAATTCAAAGATTACGACCGTTATTCGGTTTGTACTGCCGGTAACTGCTTTGTTGCTGGTCCGTATGTTGATATTATTACTTTAAAAAACAGCCAAAAGGAAAACGCTGAGCAGGTTTTTTCGTTTAAGTATAGTGCCAAACGCGATACGCTTACCCTGTACAACCTGGTGGAGCAAAATCCGGAAGAAAAAGGCATTTTCACGGTCGGTAAACCCGCCTATACATTCCTTCGTAAATCTGCTGAATAATGGCCTCTGCCCTCAAAAATTTGTCTACCTACGATGCCGATCAATTGCCCTCGGCTGCTGAAATGATCTTTGGTATTGTTGTCGCCGATTGGAATGCCCATATCACCCATGCCTTGTATGCAGGTTGTTATGATACCCTGGTACAACATGGGGCGTTGCCTGAAAATATCCACACCATGCAAGTGCCGGGTTCGTTTGAGTTGCCTGCGGGTGCGCGTATGCTCGCAGGTCGGCACAACCCGGATGCGGTAATCTGCCTGGGTTGTGTGATCAAAGGCGAAACCAACCACAATGAATACATCAACCAGGCCGTCGCAACCGGCCTGACCAACCTCAGTATTGCCAGTGGCCGTGCCTTCATTTTTGGCGTACTCACGCCCAACGACGAACAACAAGCCCTCGATCGCGCCGGTGGCCAATACGGCAACAAAGGCGTTGAAGCCGCAGTGACCGCTATTCGTATGGCCGCGTTGAAACGGGAAGGAAAAGAGGGGAAGAAACCAATTGGATTTTAGTTGTTAGTTGTTAGTTTGGGCGTTTTTTGAAACATTATTGAATAAGGTTGATATTCGAGGTGTCACCTCCGAAGGCTAGTGTTTGAGGTGTCACCTCCGAAGGTTGCTGTTCGAGGTGTCACCTCCGAGGGTTGCTGTTCGAGGTGTCACCTCCGAGGGTTGCCGTTCGAGGTGTCACCTCCGAGGGTTGCCGTTCGAGGTGTCACCTCCGAGGGTTGCCGTTCGAGGTGTCACCTCCGAGGGTTGCTGTTCGAGGTGTCACCTCCGAGGGTTGCCGTTCGAGGTGTCACCTCCAAGGGTTAACGCCCCAAAGCCCAAGGCATATCCAAACTATCAATTCACAACTTAAGAAATTGCTTGGCGGAGGAAATTGACTAAACCTGCGCTAGATGCACAATAATCGGCTACAAATTCGGGGAAATCGGGGCGGAGTGCAATTTCGGGATCCATTTCGGCCATGAAATAAAATTGTTTGTGCGCGATCAGGGGATATTTTGCTTTTAACTCCTTGAATTCGGGGGGCAGGACTTTGTTTTGTTCGCCTTTATTTCCCCAAATTTTTGCACAAAATCGGGTGCTTGTACCAGTTCCATGAAGGTCTCGGGATCCTGGGCGATG
>CAIVGO010000220.1 GCA_903905445.1 uncultured Bacteroidota bacterium | reverse complement strand
CGGCATAGAAGTCCAATAAATGCAATTTGTCACCTCATCGGAGGGCTTGTGGCTTATGATTTCTATCCAGACAAACCCGCAGTAGTCCTGCCTTACCTTGAAAATTGAAATTTTAACCGAACCTCACGTTAATAATATTAAAGAAATAAGCACTACTGGCGTACGCTCAATGCCGGGTATGTGAAAACTTAAGTCGTTTTGTACCCCACCGGCAGGTGGGGAAATAAATTCACGCATGGCCCAGTTGTAACAAGCAACCGGGCCAAATCTTGATTTTTTACACCTTTTTGGCGCACTAGCGCGACGTAGGAACGGTTACAGAACCTTCAACAAAAGGCCAGATCATTTGAAATAATATCAGGTCAAGGTTCCACCATAAGGAAAACCCCGCCTTTCCCCAACCCCTGCAAACAATACAGCCCCGCAGGTAATGGCCCATCAAAATGCAGGGTGATTTGGTGCATCCCCGATGGAAGCGCACCCGTTTTCCACGATTGCACCAGTTGCCCGTGTACATTATACAGGTGCAACAACAACGCACCCGCGTCCTGCAACTGGAAAGAAAGCGTGGTATAGGCCCGCGCAGGATTCGGATAAAGATTAACAGCAACCGGATCGGTAAGATGATTGGTTGGGCTCATCAAAGGACCTTGTTCAAAGCGGGCAAGCAGCAGGTCGTTTGCACCAAAACCGCCCGTTTGCCCTGCGATCAGTATTTTACCGTCTTTTACCTGCATAGCGACCGCGCGATCTTGTTTTGCCGCCCCGGCATCTACCAAAACCCGACCATTGTCGCCAAATCCGAGGTCGGGTGTGCCGTTTGCCAGATAACGAAACAAGGCAAGATCTTCTTGCTGGCCAGCCGAAGAACCCGCCAGGAGGATTTTACCATCGGCCTGTAGCGCCACCGCAAAGGCATAATCGCCAAACATGGATATATTTTCCAACAATTTGCCATCGTCGCTGAAACTCAGATCAAGTTCTCCGTTGGCCAGATAACGTGCCGCTGCCAAATCGCTGATGGTATTTGAATTAGATTGCCCAACTACCATCATTTTGCCGTCGGGCTGAAGGGCTACATCATAAGCCACGTCCGATTCCGTTCCAAAAGTTGTTTTAACCTTACCTCCATTCCCAAAGGATGGGTCGAGACTGCCATTGGCTAAAAGTCGGGCCACCGCAAAACTGCTGGTAACATTGGTGGTTTCTCCCACGGCGACAATTTTTCCATCCGGCTGCACTGCAATGGCATTGATACTTTCCTGTTCGCCAAACAAATCCAACATTTGCTTACCCGAAGTACCAAACGTATTGTCCAGGGTCCCGTTCGGCAGGAGCCGGGCCAACGCAAAATCGCTGGTGATCCCGTTGTACGCACGACCAGCCAGCAGGATTTTTCCGTCCGACAACAAACGCATGGCTAAACAAAAATCAGTCGAGCCAAAATTTACAACAACCCGACCATTCGTACCAAATCCGGCATCCAGGGTGCCATTCGGCAACAAGCGCGCAACCACCGAATTAAATCCAGCGTTGCCCAACGAATAACCAGCCACCAAAATTTTTCCATCCGGCTGTATTTCAACGGCTTGTGCTTGGTCGTCGCCGTTCAAAAAATCAATAATCGTTTTTCCATTGACTCCAAACACCGGATCAATGGCCCCGTTGCTGCTCAAACGCATTACAAAAAAATCTTCCAAAGCGCTCGCGTCCGTGTAAGTATGGCCTACAACAATAATATTGCCATCCGACAACTGCGCAACATCGGTACCCTGATCATTGGCAGATCCGATCGCTGTGGTGAATATCCCGCCGCTGCCAAATGTAAGATCAAGGCTGCCCGGCGTTTGGGCCACTAAATGGGTTGTAAAACAAAAAAATAGCAAAAATCGAGTCATCGTTTAGGAGTGTTTAGCAACAACGGAAAAAAAATCCCTTATTCAGTTGCAAAGGTGGGCGTACACATAGGATCTTTACATCACCTGTAAGTGTGATTTTTTAAGTTACATGCCTACACGCGCCTATAAACCACCAGCATGACGAATGTATCAATGGAACCTAATTCCCGTATTGCAAGCATGGTTATGGAGTTAAGAACATACTTCCTGTGCTGCTTTTTGAGTATGTTATGGAGTAAAACGCTCACGGCTCAAACAGATAGTTTGCTTGCCCTTGCGGTACAAGCCCCGAACGACAGTGTTCGGCTTATTTACTTGGGAGAGGCATTCAAACAAACGATTTTTAATGATCCAGCGCAGGGCATGACCATTGCGCAAGACTTCCTGCAAGTAGCAAAACGCGCCGATGAACGCGATGACATCGCCATTGGACTCAATTTCATTGGCATGTCCCATTACATTCAGGGACGATACGACCGGGCAACCGAATATTACCTACAAGCGATGAAACAGGCCGAAGCCAACGCGGATACGCTTTACGCAGCCATTGTGCTCAATAATATAGCGGCCTGTTACGAAATTGGCAAGCAACCTGAAGCGGCCATTCGCGCTTTCGAAGATGCCATGGAACGTTTTCGACGCCTTGGCGATAAAAGCTGGATGGCCAAGGTGTCTCACAACCTCGCCCAGCGTTACCTGGATAAAAAAGACTTTGAAACTGCACTACAACACTATCAAAATGCCTACCAATGGTTCCAGGAATTG
>CAIVGO010000219.1 GCA_903905445.1 uncultured Bacteroidota bacterium | reverse complement strand
GGTTATATGTGAAATTTTATTAAATTTGGTTAGCATTGGTTTTAATCCAACAAACGCTATGATTTCTAAAAAAGCAAAATACGCGTTAAAAGCGCTTAAAGTTTTGGCCCAATCCTACGAAAAGGGGCCGCTCTTGATTTCACACATTGCGGAATCGGAGAATATTCCAAAGAAATTTTTGGAGGCGATTTTATTGGAATTGCGCAACCATGGTATTTTACAAAGTCAAAAGGGAAAGGGGGGTGGCTATTATTTACGGATTCCTCCGTCGGAGGTGACTTTTGCGAAGATCATTCGGATTGTGGATGGACCGATTGCCCCGGCTTTATGTGTGTCCTTGCATTTTTATGGCAAATGTGATGATTGTGCGGATGAGGAGGCTTGTAAATTGCGGACGGTATTAGCTAAATGGCGAGATGCTAATTTATCTGTGTTAGAGAAAACGACCTTAGAGGAGCTGATATAGTGTAGTTGTAATGAGATAAAAAGAAGAGCCTGGTGATTTGCCGGGCTCTTTTCATTTATTCATAGAGGTGATCAAGATTTTTCATTTTGAAATCATCGGGGTCAAGTTCGAGGAATTCTTCCCAGAAGGGATTTTCGGGAACTGCGGCTTTGCAGATGATGGGTGTTTTTTTGATGGGGTGGATGAAGTATAAGCGTCTGGCGTGGAGGTTTATGCTTGCATCGGGGTTGGGTCGGTCGTAGCCGTATTTGATATCGCCGCGGATGGGGCAGCCGAGGGAGGCTAATTGGACGCGGATTTGATGAGGTCGGCCGGTAATCGGTTCTACTTCGATGAGGTAGTGGAGATTTATTTTGCCGAGTAATTTATAGTTGAGTTCGGCCTTTTGGGCTTTTCCTTCGGGGTAATCGTAGGCGGTGGTGGTGTTTGTGGCTTCGTTTTTAAGGAGCCAATGGCTTAGTTTTCCTTTGGTGGGATCGGGTTTGCGTCGTGTGACGGCCCAATATGTTTTTTGGATGTCGCGTTTGCGAAACATTTCGCTCATGCGTTCGAGGGCTTTGGAAGTGCGGGCAAAGATGACGAGTCCGCTGACGGGTCGGTCGAGGCGATGTACGGGATGTAAAAATACGGCGCCTGGTTTTTGGTACTTTTCTTTGATATAGTCTTTGAGGACGTCGGTGAGTGTTTGGTCGCCGGTGCTATCGCCTTGCACGAGAATTCCTGCTCGTTTGTTCACGATTAGGAGGTGATTGTCTTCGTAAATGATGTGATAGTCTTTCAAAGTGCTTGATTTTTTATGGGGCAAAGGTAGGATTATTTTGCGAAATGAGGATCATTTTCTGATTTCTAAAAAAAACCTTTAAAAAGATATGCTTGATTTTCAGCGAATTAGGTATAACTGGAGGAAAAGATTTGGGAACATATTTGCGTTTAAAAAAATAATCCTACATCTTTGCACTCCCATTAGCTGACAAGCAAGATTGTTAGTACGAGGTTGGAGAAAAAGCGGGGTGATTTAGGTCACCAGAATGAGCGGGTTGCTTGTTTAGTTTTTTTGAAGGCGCAAGAGTTCTTTGACGTGTTGATAGAAATAAAGAAAGAATGTACGTATTTAAATTACGTATATGAAGATGTAGCATTCAAGACAAGGATAGACAATTCTTATATTAATAGTAAGAGCAGTCAAATATATCCAAAGATTATTTACAATGGAGAGTTTGATCCTGGCTCAGGATGAACGCTAGCGGCAGGCCTAATACATGCAAGTCGAACGGTGTCTTCGGACATAGTGGCGCACGGGTGCGTAACACGTATGCAACCTACCTTACATT
>CAIVGO010000218.1 GCA_903905445.1 uncultured Bacteroidota bacterium | reverse complement strand
GGGGTCAAATACGCCGGAATGTTACCAACACCCAAGGGGTCAAACCGCCGGAATGTTATGCACATTTTGGGGGTCAAAGGTCCGGAATGAGGGGGTCAGATAAAATCGGAACGAGGGGGTCAAACCGACCGGAATATACAATAGCAGGGAAAAATGGAAGAAATATATACTCTCAGATATCATGGAACCTGTTGATCAATCTAAAATCATCCTGGTGAAAGATGGTGCAAATTTGGTAATGTTTAGCGCAAAGGGAAATATTTATCAATTACAAAAAAGAGGGTCAAAAATCAAATCTATTCCCCTTGGAAGCATTGATGAACAATACCGGCATCTTTTGATTATTTTAAATAAAAAAGATCAAAAAGTCTCTTATTTGAAACAGGATGATGCGATTTTATTTAAGGATACACCTGTCCATAAAGTTCCGTTTCTTACTTTAAATGAAATCGTGAAAAAATAGTTGATTTGCGCCGTGCGTGATTTTTATTTCTAATATACTAAATGTTCGATGTTTATTTATATATATATGACGTTTTTGAACGTTACCTTCAAAACTCAAACGCATGATTTTGCAACACCTTGGTAAAATATTACTTTTTAGTTGTTTATTAACTTTATTTGCTTGCTCGGAATTTAATCCACCACCTCCACCAACAGCACCGAAACCTGAAAAACCGGTTGAAATTACCCTTGTAAAGCAATATATGCGTCAGTTTAAATGGCGCGATGGCTCCCCTTTTTATGAATGGACGGCTAAAGTTAATATAAACAATAAAAGCAATATTAATATTATGATCGAAAAGTACAGTGGCTCAGAAGTGTTATATAATCCGATTACCCTTTATAATAGGTATGGAAAGACAATAAAATTAATGCGTTGGCATTATATAGGTTTTAATGAATTTGATACATTGGCACCGAATACCTCGAAAATATATTTATTGTCTATGCCCATGTTTGAAAAAATAATGCCCCCGGATGCAACTTATGTTAATTTTGGGGTGCTTTTTGTGACCAATTACGATGATCAGAAATTGCCCGAGTTAAGAAAAACATCTATTGGTGACACCTTGGAACGAAAGGCATGCTATGGGCTTGATTTTAATTATATCATTGACCAAAATGACTCCCGAATCAGGCCGATTGAAGAAAATGTGGATTCTATTTTTAAAGATTGTAAGGTGGAAGAGGTTCGTGGTTTCTTTTAGCGGCTAACGCCTAATAAAAGCGCTTTTACGAACGAATAAAACGGATATTACGATGAAACGATGGTGGGCGATAAGCCTATACCACACGTCGGGATGGTGAGTGCAAAAAGTCGTGTCAGGCAAAGTGCAAAAAAGTCGTGGCTATTTACAATTTTGTTCAGCTGCGTGTAGTTCTCTCTTCCGCAATGCTTAATATCTCGTAGCGCGGCGGGGGGATTGAGCGTGGGAAGAACGAAGATCACACTCAGCGGTGGAGCATCGAGCGCGTGAAGATCTTGATCAGCGGTAAATAAACCATAATACCTCCTTTGTTGAAGCGTTAAACGATGGCAACATCATATGACCTCAAAACAAAAAGAAAATAACATGAAACATATTCCTACCAAATGTCCAATGTGTGGTGGTAAGGTAAATGCGGGCACCACCACATTTACCGTCGATTTAACAACCGGTGTGATTGTTGTTCGTAATGTTCCTGCCTGGGTTTGCAACCAATGCGGTGAAGACTGGATTGAGGATGAAGTATCGGCAAAACTGGAAGTGATTACACTGTAAAAGTAAGCAGCGCGAGGTACTTCCAACATTTTAAATTCCCTTTATTTTGTTTCGCAGTTCTTCTACATTTGAGACAGTTAGACCTGTATCTTCTGCTATTTCCTCATTTGATAAATTGCGTTTGATAAGTTTTTCAGCAATTGCTATCTGTGTTTCTGCTCTTTCTTCCGCTCGTTCAAGGGTAATCACCTTTCGTTTGGATGCCTCTATTTTGGCTTGTTCCCACTCATCCGGGCTAATATTTTCGTAACGCACAACTTCAGTAGCACGTTTCACACCTGCATTTTGCGTATTGATTTGTGGATTTTCAGGATTATGTATGCTTTCATAAATCAAATCTAACCAATCGCGATAATTAGGAGGGGTGTCTTGTCCTTTATAGTTAGGATTCAGATAAATCAGCTTGTGGTTAAAAAGATTGCGTTCTATACCTTTCAAATTTTTAGGATTCAGGTTAGATATCAACACTTCATCTTTGTATAATTCATTCGTTTTTGTATTTACCTTGTAAGGCGCCGTCATTACCACAATCGTATAAACTGTTTTTTCAACAGAATAATCCTCCGAACTGCGTTGTTGTTCGGTAATAGCCTGTAAATGATAATGCAAAAATCTATCAAAATTGTGGTCATATTCTACTTTTTGAATTTCAATCACAATTCTACGCTTGACATCTTCTGCAAAAATGTCATACTTAAAAGCAATATTGCCCAGTTTGGGCTGAAAAGCCTTTTCCGTTTCAATTTTGGTTGGTTCTACCTCAATGCCTACAATATCCTTCACAAAAGCTTTGAATACAATTTCGTCTGTAAAGGCCTTTTTGAAAAAAACTTCATTATCTAAACGTGCAAGTATCATAATGCGAATATTTTTTTACAAAGATAAAGATTTTGTGTCTTTGTTGCAAAGCGCACCTCGACTTTTACACTCGCATTTACGGATGACTTCACAGAATTGCCACTTTCTGCATGTATAAAACGTGCAATATCATCATCTGTCAGGCAAGGATTTTGTTTTTTAGCATTATATCGAACGCTATGACGCATTATATCTGGCGGAATGTGGGTACATTTGCCCACATTCCGCCAGATATAATGCATTATTTATGGAAAACATACTAATTGGACGCTCCAAAGAGCAAGAAGTGCTGCTAAAGGCGCTGCATTCCCGCAATCCTGAAATGGTGGCGGTGATCGGGCGCAGGCGCGTGGGTAAAACGTTTTTGATCCGGTCCGTTTACGCCGGACAAATGGCCTTTGAAATATCCGGCATTCAGGATGCCACCTTAAGAGAACAACTTAAAAACTTCAAATATCAACTCCAAAATACCTTCGGAACTGTTGCTCCAGCAGAAAAACCCGCCAGCTGGCTGGATGCCTTTCAACAATTGATTACCTGCCTGGAACCTAAAATTGGTCCCGAAAAATTGGTTATTTTTTTTGATGAATTGCCCTGGCTCGCAACCCGACGCTCTGATTTTCTCAAAGGACTTAGTTTTTTTTGGAACAGTTGGGCATCTCAAAAAAATATCGTGGTGGTGATTTGTGGCTCATCTGCCTCCTGGATGATTCAAAAAGTAGTGGAACATCGGGGAGGATTACACAACCGATTAACCAAACGTATCCATTTATTGCCCTTCAATTTGTGCGAAACGGAAGCCTTCCTGAAAAGTTTAAACCTCAAATTTGACCGCTACCAGATTGTCCAATTGTATATGGCCATGGGCGGTATTCCACATTATCTCAATGAAATAGAAGGTGGATTGAGCGCGGCACAAAATATCGAACGTATTTGCTTTTCGCCATCCGGGTTGTTAAATAATGAATTCTCCCGCTTGTATCCCGCCCTGTTTGACAATGCTGATCATCATATTGCCGTGATTAAGGCTTTGGCCGAAAAATGGCAAGGACTTACCCGCACGGAAATCATCGCACAAAGTAAGTTGGCCGATGGCGGCGGATTAACCCGATGTTTGGATGAATTAATTGCTTCCGGTTTTATTTCGAGTTATTTTCCATTCGGTAAAAAGAAAAAGGAAATGCTGTACCGGCTCACGGATGAATATTCTTTATTTTATCTGCAATTTATTGAAAATAAAGCATATAAAGGAACCGATGTGTGGCAGGAACTCAGTCAAACCCAGCATTACAAAAGCTGGAGTGGGTATGCTTTTGAGAGTTTATGCCTCAAGCACATTCCCCAAATCAAAAAAGCCTTGGGTATTTCAGGGGTTTATACTGAAACTTCCAGCTTTTATCAAAAAGGAACCGAGCAAAACCCGGGTGTTCAAATTGATTTATTAATCGATCGAAAAGACAATGTAATCAATGTTTTTGAACTAAAATTTTATACCGGTTTATTGAGTATCAACAAAGCTTATGCGGAAAATTTGCGCGAAAAAATGACTATTTTCAGGGAACTGACGCAAACGCGCAAACAACTCTTTTTGAACCTGCTAACAACGTTTGGTTTGAAGCCCAACGAACATAGTATTGGATTGATTGACAAAGACTTAACCATGGAAGTATTGTTCCAGGAGGAGTAAAAATCCACATCGCTTCGTTTTTCATTAAAAACAGCCGTACTTTTGCCCCTAAAAATCCATCCTTCAAATCCATTTAAATCTGGGTTAATGTTTCAGGTAAACGATTACATACAGGTAAAAACGGGCGTTAAAGACCCCGACAATACACAATTTGATTTGAGTGGCTGGCAAGGCAGGGTGCTCGAAACAGAACCACAGGAAAATGGCGAATTGCTGGTGACCATTTTGTGGGACAGCATTACCCTGCTGGCACAACCCAAGGATTTTTTGGAAGATTGTTTATTAGGGGGCTATGATTTCTCTGAAATGACCCTGTTTGCCCGTGAACTGGAGCCTGCAACCAAGCGCGACACGGAAGAAGATCGAATTTTTGCCCTCCAGGAAATACAAGATGCAACTTTTTGGCTTGATGCTGGCGAACAAGGCAAACGGATTCAAGCAATTGAAGACGCCTGCGATGAAAATACGGATATCCTGGATGTGTGGCTCGATCATTTGATCCAAAATGTGCCGCTGCCCGTGAAAGCACAATATATGGGCGACTCCAATTCCTTGATTAAGGAGGGCGATGCGGTAGAAATCACCGGATTTTCGGAAGTTCAGGAAATTTATGGGGTGATTGTGTCGGTAAAGTACAAGGATAACTGGCAGGAATTTCCGCTTGGCTCTTTGCACATTGAAGAAATCAATGAAAATACCCAGGCCCTGGACGATTATTTGGTTTGGTTTGCGGAAGCAGGTTAAGGCCTGATTTAAAATGGCGTATGGCCTAATACCTGAAGCACCGGCAACACTTTCTGTTTCCAGTCGAGTTTTTGCTCGGCATATTGCCGCATTTCCGCTGCATAATCGGGATGCGCAGTTTGTAGTTGCGCCCGTTTTTGATACACGTCAACAATATTAAGAGGCACATCTGTTTCCGGCACCCGGAAGACGAATGGAAAATTGTCTTCAAAATCGAGGTCTGCCGCGCTGCAAATAAACGGCAGTCCGGCCGCACCGTACAACCGGTGTTTTAAGGATGCATCGGTTTTTAAGCCTTTTCGATGAATGGCGAGGGTCCCAATACCCCAATCGGCCTTTTCCAAAAAAGTATGTAAGTCAGCACCTTCGCAAGGCGGATGTAAAAAAACCGATTGTTGCAAGCCCAATTGTTCGATTTCAGCGGCCCAATAGTGCATTTGTTGCGTTCCGAGCCCTACGATGTCCAACCGTACGCTCAACGTTGCACGGTTCGGTTGTTTCAAATGAACGGACATCCCCTTCAACACCCGATCCAGGCCATGCCATGGCTGCAAATTTCCGACAAACAACAGGTTTAATCGGGTAGGATCGCGTCGTTTCCACCCGCTTACTGGAATTTCATCAACCGCAATGCCATTTTGCACGGCGATAACCGGAATTTTCCAGATCGCTTGTTCGGTACCATAGTAATTCAGTACATAATCGACCCAGGGATACAGGCTTGTTCGGAACTGTCGATCTATCCAGCGTTGTATTCGGGCAAAACCGGTGTTCATTTCGGCATCATACGGCCAGGTCGGAATTTCTATTAGGATCTTTAAAGCCGGGTTTTGTTTTTTGGCGACTTTCAACAACCAGCGGAACATCGGGTGGGTCGGCATGTGCCGAATCAGCATGAAATCGTATTGGCTAAAATCAATCCGGCGCGCCATTTGCCAATCACCCAAAGCATAAAACAACAGCAAATGCCCCATCGATTTTTTATTGGGCCGGAGCACAGGGCGGTACCACAATTGGTCGTTTTTTAAGATGCCTTCTGTGTGGTACATCCATACATCTACTTGAATACCATGGCTTTGCAATGCTTTTGCGTACGCGCGGCTTTTTTGAACAACGCCCAAATTGTTCGGATCATCCACATGGGTGCGGTAATATAAAAGTCCCTGCATGGCGTTCAATGAAATAGGCGATCTTCGGGTGCATAAATATGTTTGGCTGTGCGTACGGCCATTTTGACCAAGGCGGATGCGTAGCGCTCGGCACGCACGTACGCGACTTGTTGTGCGCCCATGGAGGCATACACTTGCCCGACACTCGGGGTCATGCCGCCATGAAAATCAAAATGCAGGCCGCGTTTAAGCGCCATCTGAATGCCTTGCCACAACAAAAAACGAGAAGCACCCAACTGGGGCAAGCGATCATCCAGTCCGCCCAGGAGGAAATAACAACTGCGCTGGTCCCAAACAAAAAAAGAGGCCGCATGGATTGCACCATCCTGATCGACTGCGGTATAAACTGCTCCCTGTTGCTCTTTCCCACACGCATTCAGGAGGTTTTGCAACTGATCTGCCGTGTAGCGCATCGGCAATTTATGCCGGCGCAGGCTCCGTTCCGACAAGGCATGCAGGATGCCCGCATCGGCCGATATTTGACATTGCAAGGACTTTCCTGCTTTGGAAATATTGCGGCGCGACAATTCATTCATATTGCGCAATAGTTGAGCGGGGTCCGCTTGGCAATCAATCTGATAGGTGTAGGCCGGTCTGGTT
>CAIVGO010000217.1 GCA_903905445.1 uncultured Bacteroidota bacterium | reverse complement strand
TTGTCCTTTGCATACACTTAAAGTACCATTGGCTGCAACCGGCGGATCGGTGCTAAATTTTGCTTCCGGCGTTTCAATAATACTGATACACCTGCTCACCAGGGCATAACAATATACGTTGTTGGAACCCGAAACGGATACAGAACCCGCCCCTGGGCCACCCCAAACAACGGTGCATTCTTTTTTATCCGGGCTGATCGAAAAAGATTGCGCCCCAACAACCGTCCAGGTAAATTGCGGAGCACCGCCACAATTGGCTGCAGCCGGATTGATCGAATAGGTAACAGCCGTATTGGGACACACTTTTTCACAATTAGCGCTTTGCCCACCGTTGTCGCTGTTACAAAATCCAGGATTGGAACTTTGCAGGTTTAATGGAATCGACGCCGAACCGCCATTTACAAGATAGGAATAGTTTGCCTCATAGCCATTGCTATCTACAATTTTTAAATTATAACCACCCGGACACAAATTGTTCAGGTTTTGCTGGTTAGCGGTGTAACCATTCGGGCCCGTCCACAAAAAAGTATAATTTCCCTGTGTCTCAATGTTTATCGTGCCATTGCAGGCAGACCCGCAACTTGCAGCGTTTACATAAGCATTAATAAAAATATTGCTATTGGCAGGTGGCTGATTTACCACAAAATTATTGTTGTTGTACTGATAAACACAACCCGCAGCATCGGTCAGGGTCATGCTGTAGGTTCCTGCCGTCAGGTTACTAATATCCTGGGTGGTTGCGCCGTTCGACCAAAGCGTGCTATAAGGCGGTACGCCCCCACAAATGGTGATGTTGATCGAGCCATCATTTCCGCCATAGGATGAAACCTGGGTTGTACTACTCAAGGCGTAAAGAATCGGCGGGGTTGTAACTGTGGCCTCGGTAATACCGACACAGCCATTTTGCTGGTCCGTTACAGTAATAATGTAGGTGCCCGGCGCTAAGTTGCCAATAAACGAACTGCCCGTACCTAGCCCGCTCGACCAATTGTAATAATAATCACCGCTTCCATTATTGGCAATTACCGAAATGGAACCATCGGTCGTATTGTAACAACTGGTACTGTTTGCATTGGCTACAACACTAAGCGTACTGACATTGCCCGTTATAATAAAGGTTTTGGTAGCGGAAGCCCCCGTGGCATCCGTCACAACCAAGGTATAATTGCCCGGAAAAAGGTCAGAAGTAGTTGGTCCACCCGAGTCGCTGAAACTACCCGGACCTGTCCATAAATAAGTATAAGGTGAAACCCCACCGGTCACGATGGCCGTAGCGGTACCCCAAGCATTGCAATTGGCCGTAGTGGTCGTCAAACTAACCGTGATAGCCCATGCATCCGACTGTTTATTAAAGGTACTATCAACAGGGTTTTCAGCTTGGGCTGTAAAAGCAAAAAGGCTGAAACAAAGGTTAAAAAGGAGTAGGTGCTTAATCATACACTGCAATTTAAGGTTAGACGAAAGGTGGTCTCAGCGAAGAGATACAGTATTTGTACAATTCGCTCCCAACTTTTTTTCAAAAGAAATCAAGCCTGTCTAGGCAGCGAAATGCCATTTCCCTGTTAAAGAATCCCTAAACATACCGTTGCCACCTTGCCTATTTGACTTTGATACGTTTATATTGGCGGTTATTCATCAACAAATCAACACATGATCAAAAAAACACTCCTGCTATTCGTCGCGCTGTTGGCGACCACGCAGCTTGCCCAGGCACAATTCGGAAAGGTATTGGATAAGGCCAAAAAAACAGTAGAATCGGCTAAAGAAGGCGGTTTAAGCACCGACGAAATTGGCAGTGGCTTAAAAGAAGCCCTCAACCAAGGCGTCGGTGAAGCCGCCGATTTTCTGTCTGCCAAAGATGGATACTACAAATCGGCCTACAAAATTTTATTGCCGGAAGAAGCCCAAAAAGTAGTCACCAAACTGAAAGTAGTGCCCGGATTCAGCAATGTGGAAGCCGACCTCACCGAACGCATGAACCGCGCTGCCGAGGATGCCGCCGTCAAAGCAAAGCCTATTTTTATTGAGGCCATCAAAAAAATGACCTTCCAGGATGCCATGAATATCCTAACCGGCAACCCGGATGCTGCCACCCGTTACCTGCAAAGCAGCACCTACACCAATTTGTATGCTTCCTTCAAGCCCATTATTCAAACGGCGCTCGACAAAGTAAATGCCCGCGAATACTGGAAAAGTGCCGTGACGGCCTACAACAAATTGCCGCTGGTCACCAAAACCAACCCCGAACTCGACGACCATGTAACCAAAATGGCCCTGGTTGGTATGTTTGGCCTGGTTGAAAAAAAGGAAAAAGACATTCGCTCCAATGTGAGTTTGCGCAATACCGATTTGTTGCGCAGGGTATTTGCAAAACAGGATAAAAAATAGGTCGCTTATTTACCTGCTTTTTAACGCGGTTTCACTGAATAACACAGTGGAACCGCTTTTTTTTATGCCTTTTCCACACGCCACCTTACCTGCCGTAAACTGTTCGTCGCTTTTTTTAGTATTTTAGTCGCTACTCCATCCGGCTTGGTACTTGCCGCCGAACTGGATTGTTGCAAGCAGCCGTTATTTGCTGCATTAAAATCGTGTCAAAAAAATTTTACATTTGCACGGTACTCCAATACCCAAATCCTTTCACAACACTCTATTAAACAAATGGCACAGTCTGGTTTTTTCAATCGCCTAACTCCCGTTGGCCGCTTGGTCATCGCAATTTTATTCGTATTCGCTTTATGGGGCCTTAAATGGCTGGTCATGGACAGCGGCTACATCCTCAAAAAACAAATCACCGCATCTACCGAAATCAACAACCTTTCCCTGCCGGATGCCGCCAAAACCAGTGGCGTTTCTGTAGCAGCAGCCCCTATGCCCGGTAACAGCCCTGCACGGGTAAGCGGACCCGAAGTGCGCTGGCTCTTGTGGGCCTGGAATGCGCAAATGGGTTTGATGTTTGCCAATGGCGGCGCACAAACTACCGAAGGTTCTTTGATGGCCAAAAATGGCGTCAACCTCAACCTGCAGCGCCAGGATGATGTCCCGCAAATGCAGGCTTCCCTGATCAAATTTGCCAGTTCGTATAAAGACAACCCAAAAACCAAAGAAGGTGCACAATTTGTGACCATCATGGGCGATGGCGCCGCTGCGTTTTTGGCCGGTGTCAATCCCGAATTGCAACGCTTGGGCGACGAATACCGCGCACAAATCATTTATACCTGCGGCAAATCGCTGGGTGAAGACAAATTTATGGGCCTGCCCGAATGGAAAGAAAATCCGCAAACCGCCCGCGGTGGCTTGTGTGCTGCCGTATTGCGCGATGGCGACTGGAACATCGTGATCAAATGGTGCGCCGACAACAATATTAAGGTAAATCCCGACGAACGTACCTACGACCCGGAAGCGATGAACTTTGTAGCCGCCGATAACTACCTCGACGCTGCCGAAAAATACATCAATGGCTATACCGAAACCCGCGATGTGGTGCGCAATGGCGCTGCTACCGGCGAAACCAAAAAAGTGGCGGTCAATGGTGTGGCTACCTGGACGCCCGGCGACGTAAACGTTGCAGAGAAAAAAGGCGGCCTGGTCAGCATTGTTTCTACCAAAGAATACCGCAGCCAAATGCCTTGTGTGGTGATCGGGATCAAAAAATGGATGGAAGATAACCGCAAAACAGTAGAAAACATGATCCTGTCCATCGGTCAGGGCGGCGACCAGGTGAAAGCCTACCCGGCAGCATTGGACAAAGCCGGTGAAATTTCGGCGGCCGTGTACAACGAAGCCGACAAAGCCTATTGGGTAAAATATTATAAAGGTGCAACCGTAGCCGATAAACGCAACCTGGTGGTAGAACTCGGTGGCTCGGCGGTACACAACGTGGCCGATAACCTCGAAATTTTTGGCCTGGCTCCCGGAAGTACCAATGTGGTGAAAATTGTGTACAAACTGTTCGGCGATATCGTCGTGAAATTGTACCCAAAATTGGTGCCTTCCATTCCGGATGCCGATCAGATCATCGACGTAAGTTACCTGCGCAACGTAGCCAGCGGACATAAATCGGATGTTACAGCAGCAGAAAAACCAAGTTTTAATGCCGATCAAAACGTAACCCAGCGCGTTTCTGAAAAATCCTGGAACATCGAGTTCGAAACCGGCAGCGCCAACCTGACCGGACCGGCCAAACAGGTACTCCAAATTCTGTTCAACGACCTGATTGTAGCGGGTGGTTTGAAAGTAGAGGTACACGGCCACACCGACAATGTGGGCGACCCGGCTACCAACATGACGCTTTCTGAAAAACGCGCATTTGCCATCAAACAATGGCTCGAAACCAAGTCGCCCAGCAACTTCCCGGAAGGTCGCATCAATGTATTTTCACACGGCCAAACGAATCCAGTTGCACCCAACGACAGTCCGGCTGGTCGCGCTAAAAACCGCCGCGTCGCCATCGTTTTGGGTAAATAATTTAGCACCAAAAAGCAATGATCCAACAACTAAAACGGGTTTTTCACCCCAATGCACGGCTCAGCCAGTCGCCTTATCTCCTGATGGTCGGTGCGCAGGTATTGATTGCCCTGTTGTGCTGGTCTTTCAACCAATCGGAAATCCTCCCAACGCCCTTTGAAATTTTTGGCGCGTTGAATCGGCTCGTCACGGAGGATATTCTGTTGCAGGAATTGATCATGAGCACCTGGCTGAGCTTGGAGTCGATGCTCCTAGCTACGGTTATTTCATTGCTGATTGCTTATGCTACCGTGATGCCATTTTTCCGGCCCCTTGGGTTTTTGGTATCCAAAATGCGCTTCCTCACCCTGGTGGGCTTGTCGCTGGTGTTTACTTTAATGACCTCTGGCGGACATCAATTAAAGGTGTCGTTGTTGGTATTTGGGATCACGGTATTTTTCGTCACGTCGATGGTAGCGATTATTCGGGCCATCCCGAAATACGAGTTTTACCATGCGCGTACGCTGGGTATGCGCGAGTGGCAGGTTGTTTGGGAGGTGATTATTTTGGGCAAATTCGATCAGGTGTTTGAAGTAATCCGCCAAAACTTTGCTATTGCCTGGATGATGCTGACCATGGTGGAAGGTATTTCGCGCACAGAAGGGGGGATCGGCACCATGCTGTTGAACCAAAACAAACACTTCCATTTAGATGCCGTTTTTGCGATTCAATTGGTCATTCTTTGCACCGGTATTTTGTTAGACTGGCTGTTGGGGAAAGCCAAACAACTGTTTTGCCCTTATGCCGATTTGCAAACAGAAGTGGCAAATTCATAAAGCAGAGGCGATCATTTTTTTCAACGCAAGCAAGCAATGCAATATATCAAAGGCGATACCATCCTGAAAGTTGAAAACGTCAGCCTTGCGCTGGGCGGCAAAACGATTTTGCGGGATGTAAATGTAGAAATCAAGGACGTGGTGCGGCCGGGTGGACCGGTACAAGGGCAAGTGGTCGGCTTTCTGGGACCTTCTGGCATAGGCAAAACCAAGTTTTTTGAGGTATTGTCCGGACTAATTCAGCCTACCACCGGCACCGTGCAAATGGGATTCCCCTTGGCGCCTGTACATGCTGGCAGGGTGGGTGTCGTGCAACAAAACTATCCGCTGTTTAACCACCGCTCGGTACGCA
Organism: uncultured Bacteroidota bacterium; assembly: GCA_903905445.1. Classification (GTDB taxonomy): domain Bacteria; phylum Bacteroidota; class Bacteroidia; order Chitinophagales; family Saprospiraceae; genus M3007. The sequence goes on along the minus strand of CAIVGO010000217.1, from coordinate 23,014 downwards.
GCAACCTCGATATTGCAGCGCGGCGCAACACCCCCAATGCGGCCGAACGCAACGACAAAATCAATCAAATTCTGGAGCGTTTTAACCTGACCGCGCAAAGTAATTCCTATCCCGCCCAATTGTCGGGTGGACAAAAACAGCGCGCAGCCATAGCCCAACAATTACTTTGTTCTGACCGGTTTTTGTTGTTCGACGAGCCTTTTAGTGGATTGGACATCAACATGGTTCAGGAAGTGAGCGATATGATTTGTGAAATTGCGGCCCAACACGAGCACAACACCGTTATTATTGTATCGCACGATATTGTTTCTACAGCGGCCATTTCCGATACACTGTGGATAATGGGCCGCGACCGCGATGAACAAAATAATATCATTCCCGGTGCGCGCATCAAATATGAGTTCGATTTGTGTGCCCGCGATTTGGCCTGGGATAAAGACATCCGGGAAAAACCGGGGTTTGTGGCATTGTTGAGCGAAATTCGGGGTTTGTTTAAGGCGCTGTAAAACCTAACCTGTTTTTACAAAATTAAAAGGCCATGCCCCACCGATAAAAGTGGTACATGGCCTTTTTTATACACCAGAAAAAATTCCGAACTAAGCAGGAACCACTTTCGCGTACTCCAAATTCGCATGAATTTTCACTTCATCGCCTACTACCGCGCCGCCCGCTTCTGTAAGTGCATCCCATGACAAACCAAATTCTTTGCGTTTGATTTTGCCGGTCACTTCAAAACCTGCTTTGATGTTGCCCCAAGGGTCTTTCGCAATACCGCCAAATTCTACATCCAGGGTAACCGGCTTGGTGATGTCACGGATAGTCAAATCACCCGTCATTTGGTATTTGTCGTCCTCGATGTGCTTCATACCCGTAGATTTGAACACCATGTTCGGGTAGGCTTCACTTGCAAAAAAATCGTCGCTTTTCAAGTGGTTGTTGCGGTCATTAACGCCTGTTTCGATGGAAGCAGTTTCTACATTGAATTCAACTTGTACGGTTGAAAAATCATCTCCCTCGGTAGTTGCCTGCGAGGTGAATGCGGTGAATTTACCCGTTGCAGTTGCAACAAGCAAGTGACGAACACGAAAAGCGATGTCTGTGTGCGCAGCATCTAATTGCCAGGTTGAAGTAGCCATGTTGTTTTATTTTTTAGATTTAAAAATGAATCACGACAAAGAAACAACGTGTATCAATATTAGTTGTTATAACACTTAATATTTTGATGTTAATTTTTTGTAAACGAGCTGTTCACAAATCAATCTGTTTTAAAACTAAAATTCGAGCGAAACCTGTACTCCAGAAACAAACCGCTTTCCGCCTTACTTACGCCCAAAATCGGCCGGAATTTCCCCCCAGGTTTTTGTTTCCCACTTAATAATCGGGTTGGTTACTTTGTTGACCGCCAGCCATTTCTCGGCCCGATCGATCAATTCAAAAATAGGTACGTTGCGTTTGGTGCGTTCGAGTTTGGTGCGGCAAGTCTTGGCTTTTATCCACAACATCGCATTGCGCGAATCGGTATAGATCGGCATATCGGGTCGACCCTGTTGCTTCAGCCATGCCAAAGCGTGTACAATGGCCAAAAACTCCCCGATATTATTGGTGCCTTCTGGTAGCGGCCCCATGTGAAAGATCAATTTCCCGGTAGCGATATGTACGCCCTGGTACTCCATGTCACCCGGATTGCCGCTGCAGGCAGCATCCGTGGCAATGCTGTCGCGCACAATGGAGCTGGCGGGCGCTTTGGTAGTAGGTGCCGTGCCCGCACTTTTTTTAATATAATCCCAATATTTGCTTTTTATCGCCTTTTCGGCTTCCGCCCTGCTTTCAAAACTTTTGTATTTCGCTTGCTGAAACCCGTCTACCTGGCGCTTGCAGGCTTCCCAGGTATCGTAAATGCCCGGCGTATGCCCTTCCCACACCACGTAAAATTTTTGTTTTGCCATAAAATTTGGTCTTTTAAAATTCAAGCCGCCAACTCAGGTTGGGCACAAATTCTAATTGATACTTTGTTTCTATTTTTTTGGTGAACGGATCATAAAACCGATAAGCCATGTTTTTCTGCCCGGTCACATTTTGAAAATCCATGGCAAAGGTACTATTCCGGCGGGCGCCCAAACTGCGCTTCCAATATACCCGCAAATCGAAGCGGAAATAATCGGATTGCCGCACCTGAAAACCGCCATCGGTATCAAAAACGGTGGTTTTTGCTGCTTCAGATGCAACGGGGTCAATTTCCATGGCCCGATAACCGCCTGTCCACACCAATCGGCCATTGATGCCAAACGCCTTTACTTTATCTTCCGAACGTTCGCGGTACCATTCTTTTCCTACCGTGGCATTGGCCAAATGTCCCAGGTCCCAACGCCCAGCGCGCCAAACGGCATCGCTGCCCTGATAGCGCGCAGTAAACAAAGAAGTGTTCAATGCCATATACCAGTTGTTGTTTATCACGCGGTCAATACTGATTTCCAGTCCCTTGTTCTCGGCAATACCGGTACTCGACAAGGGATTGAATCGCTGCAATTGGGTTTCATTGATGATCGAAAAACTGCCTTGCTGGTTCGAAACCGGTATGTCGTATTGCCGCTGGTAGTACAATTCTGTTTTTACCGACAAAACTTCTGAAATATTCCAGCTGTGGCGTATGCCGATATGATGTGCGCGCATAAAGCCCAATCCACGGTTGGGATAGGCTTCTTTATAGCTGGTAACATCGCCGCGCGTATCTGCTTCCAGCCACAATGGATTGAGCTGGCTGTACAATCCATACGCGATGGTCAAGGATTGTGTGCGGGCCAGTTGATACGTGAGTGCAGCACGGGGTTCCAAACTTCCATCGCCTTGTGCGTTTTTTTCCAAAGTGCGGTACCCATTGGCGTGCAAACCCAGTTTCAGTTGCCAGGCCCGGTTGCTCGAATGCCAATCCCAATTGATCCAGGGTTGTACTTGTACAATTTGCAACCAGCCTTCATAACGTAAGTCCGAATTGTTTGTCGAAAGTCCATAATAATCAACAATTTGCCCGTTCAAGCCGCCACTCAGGCGATTCTGTTCATTTATTTTATGAAAAAGGATGGCACTCAAACTGGTATGGTTCTCGGTATTTTTATCCAAGGTATTCAATTCCGCGCTCGTTGCCGTGCGTTCGTTTTGTTGCTCGGATACCGCAAAAGAAGTTTTTATCCAGGTTTTTGTGCCCAAGGCGGTGCGGTACGAAAATCCTACAATAGCCGTCTTGGAGCTAAAATCAATATTAAACAGGTCCTTGTACACCTTTACGGTATCGCCTTCTGGCTTAAACACATTGGAACTGATACCGACCACCCCAAAAAGACTCCAGGTGCCGCCTTTTTTTCCCGTAAAATTGGTTTTAAAGGACAGATCCTGAAAACCGATTTTTTCACCGCCAAAGGTGATGCCCATTTTACCCAGCAAACCCACGGTGGAGTAGCGGTAATTGACTAAATAAGCGTTTTTACCCTTTTTAAATAAAGGGCCTTCTGCGGCCAAATCTAATCCGATCAATCCGGCTTGTGCCGTAAATTCGTGCCGATCCGGGTTGCCACGCCGCATATTCATATCCATCACGCCCCCCAGTGCATCGCCGAAACCTGCGGGAAAAGCGCCTGTCAGCAACGACGAATTATCAAGCAATTGTGCCGAAAACATCAATACGCCGCCGCTCGCCGAGGCAGGTCGGTCATCAAATGTGCCTGCATTGGGCAAATGGTTGGGATTCACCACCTCCACGCCTTCCAAACGCCAGCGCACGCCGCCCGGGTTGTTGCCCCGAATGCTCATGCCGTTGATGCCATCGTCTGTTTGTGCTACGCCGGCAAAAGCGGCGGCCAAGCGGGCAGGATCAAAATACATGGCCGGAAAGCGCAGCGTCTGATCGCGTGTAAGCGGAATTTCACTCAAGGGTTGTAACGGTCGCCGACCTGGCACCGAACTGCTGATGGTCACCCGGGGTAAAGTGGTGGCGCTACGGCTCAAGGCAATTTCCAGCAATTGCGCCTTCCCGGCAGCGATGTTAATTTCGCCAATCAATTGGGATTCATAGCCATTGGCCGTCGTTAATAAGCGGTAATAACCCGGTTTCAGGCCTTCAAACTGAAAAGCGCCCGACGGATTGGTGGCCAAACTCAGGGTGTCGGCCCCGGTTTGCATTTTGAGTAAAATGGCGGTTGCACCCGTAATTGGCGCGCCCGAATCAGCATCGCGCACGGTTCCCCGCAGGGTTTGTGCATTTGTTTTGAAAAAAAACAAGATTAGTGCTGCGCAAAACAAGTATTTATCTACTTTCATGGTCGAATTTCAATAGTAGGCAAAAGTAATCCTTACGTCGAGAGTTTTGGTACGCGCTGGTTCATTTTGCTGAAAACACCTACCTTTCCGAACACTTTTAACCTTGCATAAAGCAATCAACTAAACCAATGTTTGAATCACCGATGATCTATATTGCTATTCTCATCGCTGTGATCTTTCTGAGCCTTGTAACCGTACAACAAGGTACAGTTGGAATCACCACCATTTTCGGAAAATACAACCGAACCTTGTATCCCGGTTTGAATTTCCGAATTCCATTGATTGAAACCATTTTCAAACGCATTTCCGTACAGAACCGCGCGGTAGAAATCACGTTCCAGGCGGTTACGATCGACCAGGCCAATGTGCATTTTACCTCCCTGTTGTTGTTTGCGGTGATGGATAATGCCGAAGAAACCGTAAAAAAAGTAGCGTTCAAGTTCGTGAGCGACCGCGATTTTATGGCCACCCTGTCGCGCACAGTGGAAGGCAGCATTCGTGCATTTGTAGCCACTAAAAAGCAACAGGAAATCCTGAGCCTGCGCCGCGAAATCACGGAAGCGGTAAAAGGAAACGTGGATCACATGCTGGAAGAGTGGGGGTTTCACCTCATCGACCTGCAAATCAACGACATCACCTTTGATGAAGAAGTGATGCGCTCCATGTCGAAAATTGTTGCGGCCAACAACTTGAAAGCGGCCGCTGAAAATGAAGGCCAGGCTTTGTTGATCACCAAAACCAAAGCCGCAGAGGCGGAAGGTAACGCGATCAAAATTGCCGCCGAAGCCGAACGCGAGGCAGCCCGCATGCGTGGTCAGGCCGTGGCACTTTTCCGCGAAGAAGTAGCAAAAGGTATGAGCCAGGCAGCCAAAGAAATGCAAACCGCCAACCTGGACACCTCGGTGATTTTGTTCTCTATGTGGACAGAAGCGGTGAAAAACTTCTCTGAAAACGGCAAAGGCAACATCATTTTCCTCGATGGCTCTATTGATGGCATGCAAAAAACCTTAAAAGAATTGATGGCACTCAACCGCCTCGACTATTCGGGAGGTTTAGACCAAAAATAATTAAAGTCCGTTTTTTATGGACATGTTACCCTGGGCGCCCTTCAAATCACGGTTTGGAGGGCGCTTTGTTTTGGTGAAAAGTAAATGCTCCGTTCCTCCGAAAAAATACGCCGCTGGATTTAACTTTTACACAAAAAAAGTATCCAAGCAACACTACATAAATTGGTGATTTTACGACATAAAAAGTACGTAAAAAGGAGTTTAGTTGTAGGTTTGCACAATCCCTGAATTTTCTTGAGGGCCTTGAAGCCATCGCTACATTTTTTTTAATCCAATCGAATACCTTTCATGTGCTGTTTTTAATCCATTTAAAAAATTTGCATCCAATATGTATCCCATCATGCTTGGCTTTATAACGGCCTTTACACTCACGTTTACCATTATTCCAGTGGTAATACGGGTAGCGAAGGAACGCCGATTGTACGATAAGCCCAACGAACGCAGTGCGCACAAGGAACCTACCCCTTCTTTGGGTGGTGTAGCTATTTTCGCTGGCGCGATTTGTGCCATCGTGTTATGGACGCCGATGCAATCGTTTGGTGTGCTGCAATATATCCTGGCAGCATTTGTATTGATCTTTTTACTGGGCGTATTGGATGACCTGCTCCCGGTTTCTCCTACTAAAAAATTTGGCGGCCAATTGTTGGTTGCCGTAATCGTATCCTATAAAGCAAATATTCGCATTACCAGTTTCTATGGCGTTTTTGGCGTGTATGACATCCCGGAAATCACCAGTTTTATGCTATCTGTTGTGGTGATTGTGGGTATTATTAACGCATTCAACCTGATTGACGGAATCAATGGCTTGGCGGGTAGTGTTGGCTTACTGGCTTGTGTTGCCTGGGGCAGCTGGTTTCTGGCGGTGGGTTCGTCGGCCTTCGCAATTGTTGCTTTTTCGCTGGCCGGTGCAATTATTGCTTTTTTGAAATACAATTTTACCCCTGCCAAAATATTTATGGGCGATACGGGTTCTTTGATGATTGGTACGGCTTGTTCTATCCTTGCCATTCAGTTTATTGAAATGAACCATGCCCTTTCGCACCGTCCCAATATTTCTTTTGGAGCCGCGCCTGCCATTGCAGTAGGCATCCTGATTCTTCCGCTTTTCGATACATTGCGGGTGTTTTCCATCCGAATTGCGGGTGGACGATCGCCTTTTCATCCCGACCGCAACCATATCCACCATTTGTTGCTCGACAGTGGCTTTTCGCACATGCATTCGACCGCAATTCTGGTCACGGTAAATTTGCTGTTTATTGCGATGGTCATCGCGCTCAACCAATTTGGCACCTTGTTCGTATTGGCTTGTACGTGTAGCCTTGCGCTTTTCCTAACGTTTTTTCTGACCCGATACGCACGTAAATATCGGGTTGTTAAAACCTAATTTACGTTGGAGCCTGTTTCTACTTATCAAAACTTTGGGCAGCGCTTTCGCTCCAACCTGCGCGCCCGCCTGGCAGCCTGCTTTATTGGGTTGGCTTTTTTCATCGCCATTTTCGCGTACTTTCTTGCGCCCGACCACACACCGGGCGCCAACAACCAAATTCCCGAAATTGCGCTCCAACCACCCGGTTTTCGGGTCGCGATCCTCGAAGTACCCTTAGCGCGTTTTACCGAAAAAAACAACTGGTGGCAACAACTCTGGAACGGGCAACCCAACGCTTTCCGATCCGTGCCACTGGCTGACACGAAAATTCGGCAACAACACGATATGCTTTATTTTCATCGCTTCGAAAATCCGTCCCAGGAAAGTACACTCCTGCTCGAAACCGGACAAGCAGTTCCAAGCATACACACCAATTATTACGCGTTGGGCACCGACAAGTATGGCCGCTGTACCCTGAGTCGCTTGTTATTGGGCTTTCGGGTTTCTTTATTTGTGGGTGCATTGGCGGTGTTGATATCGCTGAGCATCGGTTTGGTGGCGGGTGCCTTGGGTGGATTTTTTGGCGGAAGGGTAGATGCCCTGGTACTTTTGGTGGTGAATACCGTTTGGTCTATTCCGACCTTATTGCTTGTTTTTGCCATCGTATTGGCCCTGGGGCGCGGGATTGGGATTGTTTTTTTGGCCGTTGGACTTACCATGTGGGTCGATGTGGCGCGCATGGTGCGGGGGCAAGTGTTGGCCTTGCGGGATTTACCGTTTGCAGAAGCCGCCAAAAGCATGGGATTTTCGCGCATGCGGATTTTATTTGTGCACCTTTTGCCCAATTTGTTGGGGCCCGTAATGGTCATTGCGGCGGGTAATTTTGCCACCGCTATTTTACTCGAATCGGGATTAAGTTACCTGGGATTTGGCGTGCAACCTCCTGCGCCGTCGTGGGGTTCCATGCTGAATGAAAATTACGGATATGCACTGGGCGGAAAACCGTTTATGGCCCTGGTGCCCGCCTGCACCATTGCACTCACGGTATTGGCTTTTAACCTGGTAGGCAATGGTTTGCGCGATGCCTTGGATGTAAAATCGGCGATTTAAGGCAAGGCCCTGCAATGGGTTTGGTGCAAATTATACCAAGATTCAAATAGATTTGAAGGATGGATGGATAAAAATTGATTTTCAATGGATTAGAAGCCATCTTTTTTCATAATCACTTTGCGTTGACTATACATTATTTGTTTAATACCCCGTGTTGTTGCGTACAGGTTACACAACTTTCACTTTTTTTGTTTGTTTTGCTTCGTATAAACTAAACTTGCTATGCTGAGGTCTTTACTTTTTGCCGGTACCCTCCTGTTGATTTTTGTTTCCTGCCAGTCCAACAACAAGGCGGATGCACCAAAAATCAGCGATCAAAACGAAACAAAAAGCGCCGAACAACGCAAAACGATCGTTTTTTTTGGCAATAGCCTCACTGCAGCGTACCAATTATCGCCCGAACAAGGTTTTACCTACCTGCTACAACAAAAAATAGATTCCCTCGGCTTGCCGTATCAATGTGTCAATGCTGGCCTCAGCGGCGAAACAACGGCAGATGGCAAAAACCGCATTGCCTGGGTGCTGCAACAACCGATGGATGTTTTTATGCTCGAACTGGGCGGCAACGATGCCTTGCGTGGCTTGCCGGTGGAAACTTCCAAGCAAAATTTGCAGGCCATCATCGATCAGGTGAAAACAAAATACCCGCAATGTAAAATACTGATTGCCGGGATGCTCGCTCCACCCAATTTGGGCGACCGCTACACCACGGCATTCAAAACGATGTTTGCCGACTTGGCCAAAAAGAACAATGCCCGCCTCCTTCCATTTTTACTGGAAAATGTTGGGGGAGTGCCCGCTTTAAACCTGGAGGATGGCATTCACCCCAATCCGGCCGGACAAAAAATAGTAGCACAAACGGTATGGAAATACCTGCAACCTATGTTGTGATTTTGTAAATAAAGAGGTTGAAACTTCCTGATTTTCAAGAAGTTTTAAATTATCCATAACATCCCTAAAGAAATTATTTTGAATAACAAGGCGTTATTAGTTTTACGCTGCCTTTTACAAAGAACACTGGCTGCTAAAAATTAATCCACCTTCGGAGAGGAAACGATCATACCTTAATCATGGAACTGCAACAAGTAACCGCCACCATAGAACAATTGATTGCCCAGGGCCAGCTCGAACAAGCCCTCGACCAATTCATTGCCCTCCTCAACAGTGACCCCAAATACGCCGAACTGGCACAAATTGCCAAAATCAACCAGGGCGATTTTTACCAGATAAAATCACAGGTACTCAAAAATACCATTTCCAACGAGGACGCCCGCCTGGCCAATAATCAAATTGCCGACAATGCCTTGCAACTGATCCAACGAATAAAGCATGGACAACTTAACCTCGAAAACGCGCCCACCCGTTCCCAAGCCTGGCGCTATTATGCTGCCGGTGGTGTCGGAACCCTCGTAATTGCCGCCTTGGTTTGGTACTTTTGGTTCAATGCCGCCCAGGATTGTCCACGTTTTAAAACAAATACCACCTTTAAAGTACTTATCCTGCCGTTTCGACAAACCGGCGAAAATAAAAACGGCGATCCAGCCATTGAAATCGCCGACGGACTAAATGTACTCATCAGCAAAACACCCAACTTGAAAGGGATTGCCAATGCGGAAGTAAAAGAGTCGTACACTGGTGGGTACCCAAGCCCCCAAGTAGCCGAAGAAATCGCCCTGCAATGCGGTGTGCAAATGATTGTTTGGGGGAAAATTAACCAAAGCGACGAGGAAAACTATAAACTGGATGTGCGTTATCGCCTCTTAAACGGAGGAAAAGTGTATGAGGAAGGTGACACCTCGGTGAATAACTTGTTGAAAACCAAAGATCAAGGTCAATTGATCCGCGACTTGCAGTCCATATATGAAATGCTGTACATTGTGTTGGCCAACAAAGCGAAAGTGCCCATAGAGAACAAACTTTTCGCAGCACTCCATATCAGCAACAATACGCAGCAAAAACAATTTGACGCCGCAGCGCCCGATACCAGTATGCTGCTCCTGTTGGCTGCCAATGTTTTGCGCGAACGCCCGGAAGAAGCAATCGATTTGTACAACCAAATTTTAGATGCCTACCCCAGCAATGTGGAAGCCCGCCAAAAACGCGGCGCACTGTTGTACCAATCCGGTGATTATGCCGGTGCTGTACGCGACCTTGAATTTGCCGCCCCCAACCCACAAACTGCCTCTTCCGAAATCTTGAAATACCGCGCCGATGCTGCCTTACAAAGCGGACAACCCCTTAAAGCGGAAGCCGATTTGCGGGTATTGGGCAAAAAAAGCAACTCTAAGGCCGATAGTAACTGGATTCAAGAGAAAAAGAAAGTGGTGCAAGACAGTATTGTCAACCTGAAAGCCTACCGCGACCAACTTGAAAAAGCGTCAAAAACACAACCCAAAAACATCAAAACCCGCATAAAAGCAGCCAAGGCCAATGTGCAACTGGGCGAACCAGACCGTAGTCTGGAACTGCTCGATCCAAAAATTTCGAAAACGCAATCTACCCCGGAAGCGGCGATGATCACGATTGAAGCCTATTTGCAGAAACGCGATACCCTTAGCGCCCGCAATACATATTACAAAGCGGAAAAGGCCGGTTTAAATGTAAAAGGCATTCAAGACCGCATCAACTTGCCCAAGCTGCAGGGCGTTAAGCCCAAAAAGCAATAGCATTAATGGGTGGTTTCGGAACTCGCTGTTTGCTGTTTTTCAAACAACTCGGTATAGTATCCCCCATTTAAAAGCAACGATTCGTGGGTACCCTCCTCCACAATTTGATGCTGATCGAGTACAATAATTTTATCAAACTCCAGCATGCCATAAATGCGATGGGTAATGATAATGGCTGTTTTTTGTGCCAAAGCATCGCTTAAATAGCCAATTATGCGTTGTTCCGTGTTGGTATCTACCGCCGAAAGGCAATCATCGAGCAGCACCAAATCCGGCTGCTTGGCAAAAGCCCGTGCAATGCTCACCCGCTGTTTTTGTCCACCAGACAAGGTTACCCCCCGCTCCCCAACTACGGTATCGTAGCCGTTGGGCAACCCAAGAATCTCTTCATGAATCGCCGCGCTGTTGGCATAAAATTCGGCCTCCGCGCGCGTAAGACCCTCTTTTCCAAAAGCGATATTCCCAAAAACAGTGTCGGAAAACAAAAATACGTCCTGGGGCACATACCCAATGCTCCGACGAATATGGTTGACCGAATGGTCTCGAATGTCTTTCCCGTCTATTAAAATGCGGCCCTCCGTCACATCATACATACGCACCAACAACTCTGCAATGGTCGTTTTACCACTTCCCGTACGCCCTACGATGGCCATTTTTTGTCCGGGCAAAATTTCGAAAGACACTTTATCCAAGGCTTTAATACCGGTGTCGGGATAAACAAACGTCACATTTTCAAATACAATATGGCCTTTTAAGGGCGCTATGGGCACAGCTGTTTCAGACTCAACCTCTGCTGGCACATCTGGTTGGGTGCGCAAAAACTCATTGATCCGTTTTTGAGAAGCCGCCGCCTGTTGGGTCAGGGAGGCAATCCAGCCAATGGCCGTTACAGGCCAGGTGAGCATACTGATATAAATCACAAACTCAGCAATGTTGCCTGCGGTGATGTTGCCCGCTACCACCTGCAAACCACCCACATAGACCGTAATAATAATGCTCGCTCCAATCAATAAGGACATTAAAGGGAAGAAAAACGCGTCCACTTGAATGAGTTCGAGCGATTTTTTTCGGTAAATTTCACTTTGGCCGGCAAACCACTTGCTCATCGCGTCTTCCTGTGCATAACTTTTTACTACTCGAATACCACTGTATACTTCCTGCGCAGTACTGGTCAGTTGCGCCAGCTGCTGCTGTATTTTTTCACTTTTTCGATTGATCAAATTACTTACCAGGTAAATAGAAATACTCAAAAACGGCAGGGGCAATAAAGACCAAAGGGTAAGGTGTACGCTCACCCGCAACATCGAAGAAATGGTGAGTACAAACAAAAAGATCAAATCCAGGCCATATAATATGGTAGGCCCCAAATACATGCGCACTTTCGATACGTCTTCCGAAATACGCGACATCAAATCGCCCGTACTGTTGCGTTTGTAAAAAGCCGTATCCAGTTTTTCATAATGCGCAAATAACTCCTTCCGCATGTCGTATTCTATGAGGCGGCTCATTACAATGATGCTCTGCCGCATAAAAAACATAAACAAGCCCATGAGCAAGGCAAGCCCGATAACCGCCAAACCAAACCAGGCAATTTTTCCACTCAACTCGCTCATGGCCTCCGGATGTGCCGCAATGCCACCTGTTTCTTTATAGTGTTTTACCTGAGCAACAACGGTGTCGAGCGCTTGTCGGATAACCTGTGGCTGCCATACCCGGAACCAGTTGGCCAAACCCACAAAAAGGATGCCCAGTAAAAACCGCCATTTATATTGAAAAAAGTATTTATTCAGGTAAGCAAGGTGCTTCATAACCGCAAGAAAGAAGATGGAAGGAAAAAAACTAGAACAATGGATGCCCCTAAGAGGTTCCGAAGAAACACAAAATTAACCCGAAATATACCCGCATCAAACCGCTTTTACCGAAAAGGTGAATTGTCCAGATGCGCCTTAATCAAGCGGCTCGAATAAAAGAGACACATGTATAAGGATACTGTGGCCAGCACAAATAACCAGTCCGACCAGTTTTGAAAAATTAAAAAATCGTACAAGCCATGCATCCCAATGGAAATCAATAACCCGCGATTTAACAACACATGCTTTTTGTTTGCATTTAATCGAACCAATCCGGCAAAATAGCCCTGTACAATCGCAAATACGAAATGGGCTGGCACTGCGGTAAAACTGCGTAATAGAACCGTTTGCGCGCCAAAACGTTCAGCGTAGGTGATGTTTTCCATGGTTGCAAATCCCATTGCAATCAATACGGCGTACACGATTCCATCGATAGGTTCATTGAAAAATTTTCCACGCAATACGTACAAGTACAAAACGGCAAATTTCAACAACTCCTCAATCAATGCCACTACACCAAAAGACAGTAAAAATACCGAGCCAAAATCCTTTTGGTGTAAATCAATCATACCAAAAACCCATTTTTCGAACCCTACCGCCGGAATGGTTGCGCAGGCCCCCAACACATAACAAATCAACAAGGGCATAAACGGTTCCCGCTCATACTTGTCCACTTTAAAAATGGCATAACTGATCAATAGCCCCGGCAAGGTGGCTAGAAAGAGTAGCATTGGATTCAAAACATCTTCGTGCCGAAATGACAACACGGGCGACAAAGATAAGCATATAAAAAAAGGGCAAACGCTTCTTTTAGCGTCCGCCCCTTTCATTTGTTCTATGGTGTAGTTGAGAATTTTGTGTTGAACGGGCTATTTAAGTACGAAATCGCCGTAGTTTAAGGTTGCTTTCATCATGCCTTTTGCATTTACATCGCCCATATAACCGTGCACCGTTTCCTGATGCCCCGAATCATCCTTTTGTTGAATGGTTGCCGCGGCCGGGTAACTCAAATCGGTGTAGTTGCCTGCTACCACAAACCTGAATGCGGCACTGCGCTCGGTGTTTACCACTACATCGGTGTACTTCGCATTAATTTTCACACTCGAAAACCCTTTGGATAAGGCACCCAAGGTCAGGTTACCATACATCAGGTCGGCGTCCAGTACATCGGTTACATTGTTGATGACCAAATCGGTGTACTGCCCGGTTACAAATACGGCGCGCGCCTGCCGCAATTTCAAACCCGAATATTTGGTTTGCAGCCGCAACTCGCTGATCGTCCCCAGGTCAAACTCGTCATACTTGGAGGTCACCCGCACAATACCTGCCTGGTTGGTGGTCAGGGCCGAATATTTCGAATCCAGTTGAATATCCCGCGCATCGGTCACACTGATGCTGCCATAACTGATGGAACCAAATAGATTTTGCACTTTGATCATGCTGGCTTTCCCATAAGCAATATTTAAATCGGCATCGGCATTGATCGTTTCGGTACGCAAATCGCCATATTTGATCTCTGCCGTCAATTTATTGTTGAGGTTTCCCACATAGGCATTGCCATACCTGTTTTTCAAATCCAATTGGTTGCCAATCGGCATGTACACTTCATAATTGATCTGAAAATCCTGGCAGGTATATTCCGAAAGCCACCAGTCATTCCCTTGTTCAATCATGGTTTCGGCCTTCACATAGCCCGCCGTGTTGGCAAAGTTGAATTTAATCCGGTCGAACATTTTATCCGCACCACGCTGATCGCGGGCATTTACCACAATGGTAATATCAATTTTGACCGAGTTGTTTTGCCAGGTATTTACATTGACCTTGCCATATTTGTTGTACAGCGCCGTCATGCCATTGGCGATGGTGCCAAATTCGCGGTTGACGGTTTTGGTAAATTCCCGTTTGGGCGCATCCGCAAAAGCGCTGTTGGTATACCCTGCCAAGATGCCGAGGAGGATAAAAGTCCTCAGGATGGACAGGAGTTTGGTGTTAAATGTTGTCGATTGCATGTTTTTTTCCGCTGTTATTGGTTTCTGTTTTTGATGCTTCCAGGCGCTCGAGCACCTTTTGAAGAATTGCCGATTTGGCTTTATAGTTTTCAATCATCGCGCGCACAATTTGTTCCCGGTTGGCAGGCGGCACATCGGCCAGTTCCTTGCGCAAATCGGTCATTATTTGATCCATCTGGTCCAGGTCGTCGTGTACCGCTTCCGGCTGACTCCCTTGAAAAGAGGCCAATTTCACTTGTTTATTGGCAATTTCCCGTTGATAATACTGCTCCAACTCTGCATATTCTGACGATACATCGCTCATGGCCATCCCGGAAAGCGTGGCGGTATGCGTACTGTACCACATCCCAATGCCAATACCCGCTACTAAAATAGCCACCGATGCCGCCGCTTTTAGCAGCCTGCTTTGCCAGCCCATGGCCACAATTTTGGCTTTTTGTATTTGCTGTACCGGCAAGGGTCCGGCAAGATTGTCCCAAACATGTTCGGGCGGCAAGGCTGTATCCAGGTCCGTTCTGTTTTTCAGAATAAAAGACTCCAAAGGGTCTAAGCCCCTGGTTTCATCCAACGCCAACGCAATGGCGTTCCATACCCCTTCCGGAACGGTTTCGGTATCCAGCAATACCCGGTTCGACCCTAAAACCCGCTCCAGCCCGTCTGCATGCTGCCAGCGTTCGAGTGTTTTTTCCACTCCTTTCCAGGCATGCGCATCCGGATTGGCCGCGTCAAAGGCGTTCCGGTGTTGCTGAATGAATTGTTTTAAAATGTCGTTCATAAGTAATGTTTTGTGCTTTTGGGGGCGTCTTTCAACAGTTTAATTGTTTAAAACTTCGCGCAAACGGGCCTTTGCCCGGCTGTACTGCGATTTGGAGGTGGCTTCCGAAACACCCAGAATTTGGGCAATTTCTTCATGATCATAGCCCTCTACGGCATACAAACTAAACACCACCCGATATCCATCTGGCAATTGATTAATTGCCTTGTTAATGCGTTCAACACTCAAGGGTGGCTCCTGCTCGGATTCCTGTGGTTCCACCCGATCCATCCCGGCGGTCAATTCCTGAAACGCCAACCTTCGGCTTTTCAAAAAATTGATGCATTTATTAATCGTGATGCGCTTAATCCAGGCCCCAATGCTACTTTCATAGCGGAAGGAGTCGAGTTTGGTAAACACCTCGATAAAAATACTTTGCAGGATATCTTCTGCATCATGCGCATTTTGCACCATGCGCAACGTTGTGTTGTACATCGCTCGGGCGTACAACTTATAAAGCTCAAACTGAGCGTCGCGGTGTCCCGCCCTACAGCGTTCAATTAGCGCGCGGTGCGTTTGTGTGGCGTCCATTTTGTTATTTGATAAGAATGACAACAAGAATTGTACGGGGTTGCAGGCATTTTAACATTTTATTGTCAAGCGCCTGTCAGGATTACAAAAAAACCGCTTTCCAGCCTCAAAAACACCACTATTTACTACAAAGAAAAAGGTTCCGGTAAAAAAACTGATTGCTTATAATGCTGTAGTCATTTCTAGCTCGTTTTTTTGCTAAAAAATAAACTTATGCGTTTGATCCGACTTTCCATTTGCCTTTTCTTCGGCCTGTTACCACTTTTGGCAACCGCCCAGATTTATGCCGAAGACGTTAAACCTATTTTTCGCGAACTGCGCGCCTTAAACGGAACCTGGTTTATGCCAACCGACCGCGGCGACCGACTTGAAATCTGGACGATTGCAAATGACAGTACGCTGGTAGGAAAAACGGTGCGTATCAAACCAGAAACGGGCGACACCGTAACACTCGATTTGCTGCGCCTGGAAAAAAGAGACACCGTCATTACTTTTATCACCATCGCACGCGGACAAAATAAAACAGAGCCCGTGCGCTATATTCTCACTTCGGCCGAATACGAGGGCTATATTTTTGAAAACCCCGAACACGACGATCCGAAAAAGATCAAATACCGCCTGCTCGGTAACCGCGAATTGCAAATCAACACCGAAGGACAAAAAGGTAGCCGAACTGTTACCAACGAATATGTATTTGAACGCGAATTTGCCCCTAGTACCATGCAGGTGCGTTTGCGCGCTGGCTTGAATTACCACAATATCCGCGCTACGGGTTTTTTACCAAAAGACGATTTTGGCAATGCACCCAAATTTGACTGGAAGCCAGGCTGGGAAATTGGTACCGGACTTACCTTCAAAGGCCGCGGCGGATTCATTAGCGTCAATATCGAATTGAACGTAATCGGGCGTTTTGCCAGTGCCGTTTCGGCATTTACCGTAATTGAAGATACTGTCGTTACCAACTACGTACGCAACCTCACCTATAACACGACCTGGTTGAATATCGCGTTTGTGCCTGAAATTACCCTGCGCCGCGACGGTCGGCTCTCTATCATGGCAGGCCCTTATGTGGGTCGTTTGCTTACAAGCGGCGGAAAAGGCATTCAAAAACCAGAAGAAAACAAGCTGTACAGAGCCAACAACGACTTCAAAAAAACAGAAATTGGCTTGATCGCAGGAATGCAGTACAAAGTTAATTTTAAAAATAAGGACCTGGACGGGGTAATCGGCCTTCGCGCCAACCTGGGTCTGTCGGACATCGATAACCTGTACACACGCTACAGCGATAACGCCGCTTTGTCGAACGGACGCATTTCCTTTTTCGGCGCTTCACTGTATTACAGCATGAATTTGCTGAAATTATAGGCGCAACAACTGCCCTAAACGCCACACATCTTCAAAGGAATTATACAAAGGCGCTGGCGCGAACCGAATTACATTGGGTTCGCGCCAGTCGCATATTACCCCGTTTTCCGACAAATAATCAAATAGTGCCCGGCCACTGGCATCTGTCAATACCGATAATTGACAACCCCGTGCCGCAGGATCGCGCGGCGTGATGAGTTTAAAACGCTCCCCGTCCGGATTTACCTGATCCAGTATCCATTCCAAATAACCCGTTAGTAACAGGCTTTTTTTGCGTAAATTGTCCATACCGGCCGCTTCAAATATATCCAGACTGGCTTTGTGGGCCGCAAAAGCAAAGATTTGTGCATTGCTCAATTGCCAACCGTCTGCACCTACCATGGGTTTGAACCCTTTCCGCATCTGAAAACGTTCCGATTCATCGTGGCCCCACCAACCTGCAAAACGCGGCAAATCGGGGTTGTGCGCATGCCGCGCGTGTACGAACGCACCCGAAGGCCCGCCCGGACCCGAATTCATATATTTGTAACTGCACCAAACGGCAAAATCGGCCCCCCAATCGTGCAAACGCAAGGGCAAATTGCCCGCAGTATGGGCCAAATCAAAACCCGCCAACGCTCCTACACGATGTGCCGCCTGTGTAATTGACTCCAAATCAAAAAACTGGCCGGTGTAATAATTTACACCCGCAAACATGACCAAGGCCAACTGATCGCCCGTTTGCTCAATGATGGCGATAATATCTTCATTGCGTAAGTTTTCTTCCCCCGCACGCGGCGCAATTTCAATAATCGCATCCTCCGGCGCGTACCCATGCCAGCGTACCTGGGTTTCCATCGCGTACTGATCACTCGGGAAAGCACCCGCTTCCATGATGATTTTATACCGCTGCGCCGTGGGTCGATAAAACGAAACCATCATCAAATGCAGGTTTACCGTCAGGGTATTCATCACAACGACCTCTTCGGGCAACGCGCCCACCACCTGCGCACTTTGGTTTTTAAGAAATTTGTGGTAATACATCCAGGGCATTTCGCCTTTAAAATGTCCTTCTACCCCATATTGCTGCCATTGATCCAACTCCTGCATCAGGGCGCGCCGCATGGTTTTGGGCTGCAAGCCTAAGGAGTTGCCACAAAAATAAAACGCTGGTTTGTCGTCGTGTTTGGGAAACAAAAACTGAGACCGGAAAGCGCGCAAAGGATCTTCCCGATCCATGCGGCGTGCAAAAGCAAGCGTATTTTCGTATTGCATAAAATGGCGTTTACCCCGCGGGGAGGCGTTTTCAATCTGCAAATTTGAACAAAATTTATTGCTCTAAAAAAACGCTTTTATACCGCCTGGCTAAACAACCTTCCTTCCGGCTGTTTTTGCCAATAATGGGCGTCGAATGCCATGCAAATATTGCGCAAAAAGGCACGGCCGGCATCGCTTACTTTTACACCCATTGGCTCAATTTCCACCAAGCCATCGGCCAGGAGGGGTTCCAAACGCACCAAGGCTGCTGACAAAGCAGGATGTTCTTCTGTCCAACGGGTTTCGAAGCGGGTCATTAAGTTTAAAATATGCATCCGCAGCAACTGGTCTTCTGCATCCAAAAAATGCCCCCTGAAAACAGGCAAGTTACCCTCCTGCACAACCCGCTGGTAATCGGCAATGTTTTTTTCATTTTGTGCAAAAGCGTCCCAGGTATCGCTGATGGCAGAAGCGCCCAAACCAATCATCAAGCGACTGCGGGTCGTCGTATATCCCATAAAATTGCGGTGTAATACCCCCATTTTGAGCGCTTTGGATAAGCTATCCTGCGGCAACGCAAAATGATCCATGCCGATTTCCTCATAACCCAGGGCTTCAAAACGGGCGCGCCCGATTTCGTACAACAATCGCTTGTCGGCCCCTGTAGGCAAATCAGCCTCCGAATAGGCGTCCTGGCTGCGCTTGAGCCAGGGCACATGGGCATAGGCGTAGAAAGCGATGCGTTCGGGCATCAACTGAGCAATAAAATCAGCATCCCGTTCAATATGTGCCGGTGTTTGTCGCGGCAAGCCATAAATCAGGTCATAATTAATAGAGGTATAACCGATGGCCCGGGCATCTTTTGTGCAGCGTTGGATGGAGGCGATACTCTGGCTTCGGTTCACCAATTTCATCAAGTCTTCATCAAAATCCTGCACCCCGATGCTGACTCGCCGAAACCCCAGGTCGTACAAGGTTTGTAAATGTGCTTTGGTCGTACTCCAGGGATGGGCTTCAAAGCCAAAATCAGGCTCCTCGGGCAGATCAACCGTTTTTAAAAGATTTTCTATCAGATAGCGCAGGTTGCTTGCGCTAAAAAAAGTGGGTGTGCCGCCGCCCAAATGCAGTTCATTCAAAATGGGCCGACCGGGTAAAGCCGCACAATATAGCTTCCATTCCTGGAGCAGCGTTTCGATATAAGGCTCCTCCACGCTGTGGTTTTTGGTAATATGCTTGTTGCAGCCGCAGTAGGTACAAAGGCTATCGCAATAAGGCAAATGCACATACAAACTCAAGGCTGGCGCCAAATCTGCTGCCTTTTGTACCCGGCCAAGCCAGCTCGATTCTGGCATCGTTTGGGCAGTCCAGTAAGGTACCGTCGGGTAGCTGGTGTAACGCGGCGCCGCTACATCGTATTTCGTAAGCAGGGTAGTATCCATCGTTCGTTCATTTTATCTTGCAAAAACAGGGCAAGATTACTGACCTTAAATCATCTTAAAGCTGCGATTCAGCACAACAAAAGCTGATTCCAATCATAGTTATTCCCATTTCAGTATAATTTTGGCTTTTTATGCAAAAAAACCGTTTGTAAATCTGCTATTGCGCACTATCTTGTTCTTCGATTTTAATCACCTTATGTCTGAAATTATCCTGTCAATCGATGTTGCTTGCCCGACAACCTGTGCCGTGATGCACACGTTGCTCTACTTTGAATTTTTTGCCCACCCATTGTCGGCAAAAGAAGTATGGGTGTATGGGAACAGCAAGCAGGATGCAGCAGTACTTGAAGATAAACTAAATGAATTGGTGGCGCTGGGGGGTATCTATCAATTTGATGGTTATTATCAGACAAAAAACGAACCGCGTTGGCTGGTACAACGACAAGAAGCGGAGGCGCGGGCGCAAACATACCTGCCCATTGCCTTGCGCATGTCTAAACTCATGGCCTGTTTCCCCTTTGTACGAGCGGTCTTTGTTTCGGGTTCTTTGTCTAAGGGCATTGTAAAATCAGACGGGGATATTGATTATTTCCTGATTACCGCGCCTGGTCGACTTTGGCTGGCGCGTACTTTGCTGATTTTATTTAAAAAGACCTTGTTGTTTAATTCCCATAAATACTTCTGCGTCAATTACTTCATTGATACCGCCCACCTCGAAATTGAAGAAAAAAACCTGTTTACGGCTACCGAAACAGTAACCTTACTTCCGCTTTATGGCCAAACGTGGTATGAGCAATTTTGCAACGCGAACCAGTGGGCCTGGCAATACTATCCCAATTTCCCGCTGCGTTCGAGGATGCAGCCAGCGGAAAAGCAGCGTTTTTACTTAAAAAATTTATTGGAATGGCTCCTGGCGGGTCGCTTGGGCACTTGGTTGGATCAGCGTTGCATGCAGTTAACGTTAAAGTTTTGGCAACGCAAGTTTCGGGTGATGGACCCCGCAGTTTTTGAAGTGGCCCTCAAGTCGCGGCGTTATGTATCCAAACATCATCCGCTCAATTTTCAGCAGCGGGTATTGGATCAATTTAAAAAGCGTTGGGAGGAAGAAATCAAATAAGCCTCCTCCCAACGTAAAAACAGCTATTTACACGTCAATCCGTGCATATTTAGCATTTGCCTCAATAAATGCGCGGCGCGGTGGCACCTCATCGCCCATCAACATGGCAAACATACGATCGGCCTCTGCGGCGTCATCAATGGTTGCCTGTTTCAAAATGCGGAATTTAGGGTCCATCGTAGTTTCCCACAATTGCTCGGCGTTCATTTCACCCAAACCCTTATAGCGCTGCACTTTTACAGAATCATCGTCTTCCTTGCCACCTGAAAACTCCAGTTGGGCTTCCTTGCGGTCTTTATCATTCCAGCAATAACGCTGATTTTTGCCTTTTTTCACCAAATAAAGCGGTGGTTGGGCGATATAAATATGACCGTTTACAATCAATTCGCGCATATAGCGGAAAAAGAAAGTCAAAATAAGCGTGGTGATGTGGCTACCGTCGATGTCCGCGTCACACATGATTACAATCTTGTGGTAGCGCAGTTTTTCCGTATTGAGGATGCGGTGGCCTTCCTCATTTTCCGAAATACTTACCCCGAGTGCCGTGAAGATATTTTTGATCTCCTCGTTTTCGTAAATTTTGTATTCCAGCGCTTTCTCTACGTTCAGGATTTTACCGCGCAGGGGCAGGATCGCTTGCGAGTGACGGTCGCGGCCCTGTTTGGCCGTTCCACCCGCCGAGTCTCCTTCGACCAGAAACACCTCCGATTCTGCCGGATTACGACTTGCGCAGTCGGCCAGTTTACCGGGCAACCCACTGCCGGTCAACGCGCCTTTGCGTTGTACCATTTCGCGGGCTTTACGCGCGGCATTGCGGGCAGTTGCTGCCAACACCACTTTGTCGATAATGCGGCGGGAATGTCCCGGATTTTCTTCCAAAAATGTTTTGAGCGCATCGCCCACACAGCGGCTTACAATACCAGTTACTTCCGAGTTGCCTAATTCGCCTTTGGTTTGGCCTTTAAACTGTGGTTCCGGCACTTTCACCGAAATTACCGCAGTAAGGCCTTCCATAAAGTCTTCCCCGGAAATGGCGAAAGTCACTTTTTTGAAAAAGCCATTGTCATCACCATATTTTTTGAATTCGCGGGTAAGTGCCCGGCGGAAACCACTCACGTGGGTACCCCCATCGCGGGTACTGATGTTGTTTACAAACGAAACCACATTTTCCGAATAAGACGTATTATAAGTAATCGCAACTTCCACATCCACCCCTTCTTCATTGGCGGTGATGTAAATGGGTTTGTCGATCAACTTTGTTTTGGACTCATCCAAAAACTGCACAAATTCCTGCAAACCACCTTCGGAATGGAAACTTTCACTTTTAAACGATCCATCCTCCTCTTTTTCACGCTCATCGGTGAGTTTGAGGCGCAAGCCCTTATTCAGGAAAGAAAGTTCGCGCAAGCGATGTGCGAGGATATCAAACTTGTATTCGGCCGTTTCAAAAATTTCGGGATCGGGCAAAAACGTAACAATGGTACCGCGGTCGGTGGTATCCCCAATCATACGTACATCGTATTTGGGTTTGCCTTGGCTGTATTCTTGTTCAAATACCTTGCCTTCGCGGTGCACTTCGGCATGTAAATAAATGGACAAGGCATTTACACAGGAAACACCCACACCGTGCAAACCGCCCGATACTTTATAGGTGTTTTTGTCAAACTTACCGCCTGCGTGCAACACCGTCATAACCACTTCTAAGGCCGATTTTTGCAATTTTTGGTGCATTCCAGTTGGAATACCCCGTCCATTGTCGCGTACGGTGATGGAATTGTTTTCATGAATGGTGACAAAGATATCCGTGCAATAACCGGCAAGGTGTTCGTCGATTGAGTTATCTACAACCTCCCACACCAAATGGTGCAAACCTTTGATGTCGGTACTACCGATGTACATGCCGGGGCGTTTGCGTACGGCTTCCAAACCCTCCAGCGCGGTGATACTACTCGCGCCGTAATCGGAGGCATGTTTGGATTGTTCTTCTGCTGAAATCTGCTCTTCTTTCATAGGGCTGCAAAATTACGATTATTTTGCCGTTTTTGAAAGTCTATTTTGCTAGTTTTTATATGATTTTGGCATTTGAATTAACTTTTTTAAAACTTTGACTTACACCATTTTAAGTATTTTTTT
>CAIVGO010000216.1 GCA_903905445.1 uncultured Bacteroidota bacterium | reverse complement strand
CAGCGCCAAAGGTGCAGATTTTGCCTGCTTTACCTTTTACTTGTTTGCGGGACAGTGCTTTATTAAATGCCAATGGTTCGAGTGTCGGTGCTAATTTTACCGAAAACTGGACAGATATAAATGGTTTAAACTTAAATCAGCAACAAGGTTTAAACGCAACCGTGCTAGACACTGGGATGTATGTATTAACCATTGAAAATCAGCAAAATGGATGTGCTACTTCCGATACCGTGCTGGTTGAAATGGATCGTTTACCGCCCAATGCAGACGCTGGTCCACCCCTGATTTTGTTTTGCACCCAACCCAAAGTTGCTTTGTTGGGAAATAGTAGTACCGGGCCTGGCATGCAGTTTAGCTGGTCTACTACAAATGGCGTGATTGATGCGGGTGCACAAACACAAAGTCCAATCGCTTCAGCACCAGGTAATTACGTATTAACAGTTACTGACCCAAATAATGGGTGTACGGCAGTTTCCAATACCAATGTGTCGGAGGTGGACTTACCGGCATTTGAACTCAATGTCATTCAACCCAGTTGCATCGATCCGAGTACCTTGATTTCCATTGAAGATGTCAAGGGTGGGGTAGGGCCATATACGTATGCCATTGATGGTGGGGTCATTTTCCAAACCCAATCCATTTTTACCGATTTGGCACCGGCCACCTATTATCCAGTGGTGCGGGACCAATTTGGCTGTACCAGTTTTCAAACGGTGAAGATTGAAGCGCCGAAAATTCCAAAGGTTAAATTATCGGAATTTACCTTAATTGAATTGGGAACGGGATATACCATGTTGCCGATTACGACACCCGGACCGGATTCCATCGCACTTTGGGCGTGGTCACCGGCCGATCATTTGTCTTGTACCGATTGTCCGAATCCGATTGCATCACCCTTGGAAACAACGGAATACACCCTGACGGTTACGGATATATTTGGTTGTACGGCCCTCGATCGAATACAGGTGCGGGTAAACCCCTCTCGATATGTGTATTTTCCGAATATTATTTCACCCAATGGTGATGGCGAAAATGAGCGGTTTACCCTGTTTGGGCGCAATGTCGCCGAAATTGAACTATTGCAAATTTTTAACCGATGGGGGGCTTTGGTGTATGAGAAAAACGGACTGCTGTTCAACGATGAACTCGATGGCTGGGATGGGCGTGTCAAAGGCGAACCACCTTTGCCGGGTGTGTATGTTTGGCAAGCCCGCATTCGCTATTCCGATGGGGTGGTGGATTGGTTCAAGGGCGATGTGACGGTCATTCGATAGCCATTAAGCCTCAATTTCACCTGTTTCGATCATCACCGCTCGGAGCAATTCAAATTGTTTGCTCATCAGTTTTTTGCATTCGAATAATTCGTAGCGGTAATCGAAGTCGTAAAACTGGTTTTCGAAATGATTTTCACGGGTGGGCAGCAGCCCCAGCGCCATCCCGTACCAGCGGATACGGCCTTTGCCGCTCAATTCTCGGTAAGGGAGTTCGAGGTAAATTTCTTTGGGACAGTACCGAAAAACCGCTTTCATGCGGCGCACAATGCCAATGGCAATTTCGCGCTCCGGACGGCGGTTTTCTTTGCTGTATTCGCTGATTTCATGCAGGTATTGCGTACTTAAGTCGCGGTATCGGTGCTGGGCAATGCGTTCGCGCACTTCATAGCGCCGGTATCTTTCCGGGTTTTGCTGGTGGAGCAATTCCAAAACATTCAGCGGGTCAAATTGATAATCATCCTGAAATGGCCAAGCACAAGCCTGGCCTTTGAGGTCAATATCAATCCAGCGAAATTTGATTTCTTCCGTCAATTCCCGGTACACAAAATCGAGCATGGCAGGATCAGCATGCAAGCGATACCCTGTCAGGCATTCCAACAATAGCCGTACCAGGAGGGTACGTTGTGCTTCCTTGTCCTTTTCGATTGCTTTGTAGGCTGGCAAAATGCGCACTTCAAACAGGTGTTGCGCAATCGTTTGGCGCAGGGAAGCTTCGGTATGGTGTTGCGAAAAGCGCAAGGCTTCCTTCAGTTTTGCCCGGGCATCAAACCCGTAAGCGAGGCTGTCGGGATGCGTGGCCAATTCATAGGGGTCGTGGAAAAGCCAGTTCATTTGCCCCAGGCCTACAATTTCGGTGATGATCAGATCGAGCATCGGTTGTCCAAGTTCTGGGAAAGCATAGTAGGCACTCATCCAGCGTTGCAGGCAGGTGATGATCTTTTTTCGGGCATCCACGGGGTGCATGCGCCGGATATCCGTCCATTTCAAGCCTGTTTTTACGGATGCATACAGCGCTTCTGTATCCGCATTAAACTGATGATAAACAGCCGATTTAATATTAGGGGCAACCTGCATCCATCCGGCTTTTCCGGCATGTGCGTGTACAATTTTTTCTAAAATTGCCAATGCCTCAAACTGATAAGAACGACTATCTTCATGTGCCACAAAATTTCCTTTTGCATCAAAATCAAACCAGCGCAAATGGGGGAATAAGGCGACCGGATCCGGGTCGATCACTAAATCGGGCAGCAAGTACTCGAGTGCCAGCCGCAAAAAGGACTGGTCTTTATTATTTTGGGAT
>CAIVGO010000215.1 GCA_903905445.1 uncultured Bacteroidota bacterium | reverse complement strand
GGTACTTTCTTGTGCGATCTCAAACATCAACCTCAACACCAGCGGCTCTTCTACGGGAAATAACTTCCAATATCAGTGGGCAACGACCAATGGGAATATTGTAAATGGCGCTACGGGTGCTGCTCCCCTGGTTGATCAAGCAGGTACCTATACCCTATTGATTACAAATGCAAACAACGGTTGTACGGCCGCTGCCAGCGTTACGGTAACCCAGGATACCGCAAGTCCAGCAGTCCTTGTGCAGGCCCCAGCAGTTTTGACTTGTTATCTTCCAGCCCAAACCTTACAGGCCACTAACTTTTCTCTTCCTGGCAACTTTACGTACCAATGGTCCTTAGCCGGTGCTGGTAACATCATAAGTGGGGCCTCCAGCCTAACCCCTACCATAAGTGCGGGCGGATTGTATAATTTGTTGGTTACCAATACACAAAATGGGTGCACGGCCAGCCAATTCATTGCGGTGGATTCCAATATTGCGACCCCAGCAATGAACATTATCCCCATTGACACCATTGACTGCACGCATCCAACCCAAACCATTATAGCCATCAATAATTCCTTACCAGGCAGTTTTAGTTATAATTGGTCTGCCACCAATGGCGGTAATCTGTTGTCGGGTACAGACCAATTAACACCTGTTGTTAATGCAGCAGGTGATTATCAACTCGTTGTAACAAACCTGATCAACGGATGCACCGCAACCATTGCAAGTCCGGTAGTTGTAGATACCCTGGCCCCTTCGGTTTCCATAGCGTTTCCGGACACGGTCAAGTGTAATACACCTCTAATTACCCTGTTTGCAAGCAATAACAGTACGGCTAACAATTTTAGTTATGCCTGGTCGGCGAGCAATGGCGGAAACCTGATTTCAGGAGTTACGGGACTAACCCCACAGGTAAATGCAGGTGGCTTATACACCCTTACAACCCGAAACAACAACAACGGCTGTACAACAGTAGCCACCATTTCAACTGCTGAAAACACGGTTATTCCTGTTGCAGAGGCTGGTCCCAATGATACACTGAGTTGTTCCGTCAATGCATTATTGTTAAATGGAAGCGGAAGTGGCAACAACCCGGTTCAATTTAATTGGTCGGCCGCACAAGGAGGTAATATCCTCAATGGCAGCAATTTAACAACCCCTGAAATCAACGCCGCTGGATTGTACACCATTACCGTAACCAATATCGTCAATGGGTGTACCGCGGTGGATAGTGTTCGGATATTCAATGACCTTAATGCACCTGTTTCAAATGCTGGTACAGCACCTGTTTTGACCTGTAGCGTTAATCAATTCAACTTAAATGGTTCTGGAAGCACCGGAAATGGTATTTCGTACAATTGGACCACCCAAAATGGGGGCAATATAATTTCTGGGCCGACCACCCTTCAACCGATTATTGATCAACCTGGTACGTATTTATTAACCGTTATTAATAGCAATAATGGGTGCAGCGCACTTTCGGCGATCACGGTTTTACAAGATTTAACAACCCCTCAAATTGACGCAGGCATATCTGATACCCTTACCTGCAGCACTGGGAGCCTAAAACTTCAAGGGACGGCATCTGCTACAAATGGTGGTACGCTGGCTTACTTATGGACGGGTACGGGTATTACGTCGGAAGCAACAACCCTGAGCCCAAGCATCAACGCACCCGGAACCTACCTGCTGTCGGTAACCAACGCTTTAAATGGCTGTACTGCTATCGATCAGGTTCAAATCAGTATCGATACCGTAGCACCAACGCCAACCATTGTACAGCCAGCAACCCTGACCTGCGAAACCAAGGTTATTACGATAGATGCCAATGTTGCATTATTAAACGGCACATTTTCTGCGAATTGGAATACTGTAAATGGGCACTTTGTTGGAAGTCCGGCACAACTTGATCCAACGGTCGACAAACCTGGCATCTATAATTTGACTATTCAAAACACCAAAAATGGTTGTAGTACCACCATTTCCAGCACCGTAATACAGGATATTGTGCCTCCGACCGCACTTGCAGCAAGCGTAGAAGCCATTACCTGCAAAGTGCCGGTTGTATTGGTGGATGGAACGGGTTCATCAGCAGGACCCATTTATACCTATAATTGGTTGGGTTCAAATGGCGGAAACATTAGTGGACCTGCCAATATCCTTACGCCTTCTGTGGATAAACCTGGCACTTTTACCCTGACTGTTCAAAATACCAGCAACGGATGCTCGAGTACCGCCAGCACCATTGTAACGCAGAATACGACACCCCCAACGCTTTTGATCAATCCGCCTGCCGTTTTAAATTGCATCTTAAAATCGGTTCAACTCACCGGCTTGGTAAGTCAACCAATTAGCGGGTACACAAGCTCTTGGATCAGCACCAATGGACAATTTGTAAGTGGCCAAAATAGCCTGACTCCAGTTGTAAACCAGCCTGGAATCTATGAATTAACGGTCATAAACCAGCAAAACGGTTGTAGCAGTACAAGCAACACAACCGTTTTGGAAAATATTAAAGCCCCTGGCGCCGATGCAGGCCAGCCAGCGGAGTTGAATTGTATTGATACCGAGGCAAGCTTGCAGGCTAACAGCCCATCAGGCAGCACCCTTTCCTATGCCTGGAGCAGTGTAAACGGACAAATCATTGCGGGCGCCTTGACCCCAGCCCCTGTTGTAAATGCGCCTGGTACTTATCAAGTAAAAATTACGGATACCGCCAACGGGTGTACCTCTACCGATTCGGTGCTGGTATTTAAAATTTCACCACCTGTATTTGCGGCAACCGCGATTCAACCAAACTGTATCACCCCCAAAGGAACTATTAACATCAGCGCAGTAACAGGCGGAGAAGCACCGTTTACATATTCTGCGAATGGCGGTCAAAGTTATCAAACTACCACCGCATTCAATCAAATGTCCGCTGGTGACTATACCCTTGCCGTTTTGGATGCCAATGGCTGCCTTACTACGCAGGATATTATCTTGCAGGAACCGGTTTATCCTAAAGTCACCCTGGATCCAATCCAGCTGATTGATTTGGGAGATTCGATTCAATTACAAGCTTCACCCAACATTCCGTTATCAAACATAAGCAGTTGGACCTGGACACCGGCTGAGGGCTTATCCTGTGTAAGCTGCCCTGCCCCCTTTGCAAAACCAATTAAAAACACCCAATATGCACTCACGATCACCAACCTGTTGGGATGTTCCGCCACTGCAAGGGTACAGGTAAATGTTGCGAAGCGGCGGTATGTTTATGCGCCAAATATCTTTTCGCCGGATGGAGATGGCCTTAATGACCGTTTCAACCTTTTTGGAAAGGGCGTGAAAACAGTGAAAGCGCTGCGCATTTATGACCGCTGGGGTAGTGAATTGTTTTTTGCCGAAAACATGCAACTGAATGACGAATCCATTGGCTGGGATGGAAATTTCCGTGGCAACCCGGTAAATCCCGCCGTTTTTGTGTGGCAAGCAATCGTTGAATTTCTGGATGGTGCAGTGGAAATCTTATCCGGTGATGTTACGGTTAAGCGGTAGGCTCGATTTATACAGTGCTTCAAGGCATATTACCACCCAAAGCAAACCATATTCCGCAATGATCCAGGGGTACTTTTCAAGGTAAATCCCACCTGAATAATGTGAATAGGAAAAAAGCACCAAAAATGTCCAGATAGCAGGAAACCGCCATTTACCCAGTAGCCCTAGCACAAAAGGTATTGCAACATACCAGGGATGTACGGTTGACGATAAAGACAAGTGTATCACGGAAGCAAAAAGCAAGGCGGATTCTAATGAAATCCGTTTTGCTTTTTTTTCGGTCGCTGTAAATAATGCAAGAAACAATACACCAAGCATGGTTGTCAAGCCGAGCCAAGGTCCAATTTTGGCACCAATTTGCCAGCCTGTTTCCCAGAAACCAACCAGGGTACACAGATAATATATGCTCGCATTGAACTGAAATTTTTGAAAATAAAGGTCAATACTGGTCGCCATATGCTGTAACAATGCCCAATTAAAGATGGGCAAGAAACAAATAAGGGTACTTAGTCCTACCAGCACGCAATACCATAAACCACGCCACCAACCCAAGTAACGCCATAAAATAGGCAAAAAAAGCAAGGGTAATAACTTTGAAGCGATTGAAAGGGCTAAGAAAGCCGCAGATAACGTCCGTTGTTGCTTGCGCAAAGCCCATATAGCCGCTAATAAAAAAAAGATTAATGCCGCTTCAAAATGGCAATTTCCTACCAATTCGATGATTATCAAGGGGTTTAAAGCGTACAATATTGCGGCACCTTGACCTGCAAGTCGCCGGAGCAATAGAATTGACCCAATTTCACACGCGTACAAAAACAGTTTAATAACCACCGTAGCGCCCCAAATCCCTTTCGGTGCCAACCAACATGCTAAGGCAAATATACCTTGACAAACTGGCGGATAAACCGTGAAAAAGGCCCTTGAATTCATGTTTGCATATAATTCCGAATCAACCAAATGTTGATTTGCAGGCATTTTCACAAACGCATCGGGCGTAATCGAAAAAGGATGGACACCTTGAAGCCATAAATGGCCATCCCACAAAAAACGATAAATATCATCAGAAAGGTTCGGGATGCTAAACAACAAAAGCCCCCGGAGGAATACGCCTAAATAAAACATCCAGGAAAAAGCGCTTACATTTTTATAAAAATAGCTACTCAGATAGGCGTACATTAAAAAAAAAGCGCCCATGGATGCCAATATAGCGGCAAAATGAGCACGTTGCAGGAAATAACCAATAAAAACCGTCAGTACACAAGCGAGTGCACTGACGGTATATAATATCCATTTAGAGGAAAAAGCAGGGTATTTCATACACCACGGTTGACGGTTAGCCCGGGTTATTCAGCCTGATTTCATCATCGTTACCATCAATAAATCGGTATTCATTCAAGTGGAAATCAGCATTAGCCTCAATACGAATCCAGCGGTTGTACTTGATAAACCAGTTGATTTGGCGTTTATGCCAATTTTTTCGCAAAAAAGATTCCAGATATGGGTGCACGGTAATAGCCAGGGGGGCTTTTGGCCGTGATTGCATAACATATTCCAGGTCACGTTCAATTTCGTCGGTCAGTAGAATAGTTGCGTTTACTTTTCCGGTACCGCCACAAGCAGGACAGTCTTCCGAAGTATTGATTACCACTTCCGGGCGTGCGCGTTCGCGGGTAATTTGCATCAAGCCAAATTTGGACAGGGGCAGGATGGTGTGTTGCGCGCGGTCCTTTCGCATAAAATCTTCCATGGCTTTCGCCAATTGTTTTTTATGCTCCAGGTTTTTCATGTCGATAAAGTCGATCACGATCAAGCCACCAATATCACGTAGCCTGATTTGGCGGGCAATTTCTTCCGCAGCCTCCAGGTTTACGCCAAAAATAGTTTGTTCTACATCAGCGGTTGTCATTTTATGGCCGCTGTTTACATCCACGACATGCATGGCCTCGGTCTTTTCAATGACTACATAGGCGCCGCTGCTCATGGTGGCGGTTTTGCCGAAAGAAGCTTTTATTTGCTTTGTTACGCCAAAAGCATCAAAAATAGACTTGTTTCCATTGTGGAGTTGTGCGATATTGACCTGTTCGGGGCTGATATTTTGCAGGTATGCACGAATATCGGTGTATAGTTCTTTGTCATTTACCACAATTCGGCTAAAACCATCACTGAGCATGTCACGCAATACGCTGGCAGGTTTATCGAGTTCGCTCAATAATTTTGCCGGAGCGCTTTCCGTTTTCAGTTGTTGGAAAATATCTTCCCATTGGCCGACCAATCGGGTAAGTTCTTCATGCAGTTCCTGTACTTTTTTACCTTCTGCTGCGGTCCGAATAATGATACCAAAATTCTTAGGTTTGATGCTTTCAGCGAGCGTATGGAGGCGCTTGCGTTCTTCAGAACTGGAAATTTTTTTAGAAACAGAAACGGCATCCGAGAAGGGTGACAGAACCATATACCGGCCGGGCAAGGTAAGTTCACAGGAAAGCCGTGGGCCTTTAGTAGAGATGGGTTCCTTCAGGATTTGTACGAGTACGGGCCAGCGCTTATTGAGCACTTGGTCAATTTTCCCGGTTTTGACAATTTCATCATCAAATTTGAAATTATCAAGTTTATGGGTATTAATGCTGCCATTTATGACCCCATTTGACCATTTTACCAACGAACGCAATTTTGGACCCAGGTCGGTATAATGCAAAAAAGCATCTTTCCGGTGCCCAATATCGACAAAAGCGGCATTGAGTCCGGGCATCATTTTCCGTATTTTTCCGATAAAAATATCGCCTACGGTAAAATTGTTATTCGTTTTTTGATGTTGGAGTTCGGTAAGTTTACCACCTTCCAATAAGGCAAGTTCAACGCCAGACTCGGTGGCATTGATAATGAGTTCTTTATCCACGATGGTAATATTGGTTTGCAACAAGCAACAACAATAAGCCCTTCGACCGGTTACCGGGAGTGGTACGGGCGTCAAAGTGGGCCGTCGAGAATAAAGTTCGGGATTGACGACGCGCTTCACAGCGCATTCATCCGACCGATGCAACAAGGAGGAGGGTAACAAAGCGCACATTATCCAAATGGGGCAGTTGGATAGCGGCAAAATGAAGAAAACTAAGCTTGTCGCAACTCGAAAAGTGTCAATCAGGTGGACTTAGTGTGTCCTGATGCGGGCATACCGCAAAAAAACTTTCCAAAAGCAAGAGGCTTCCGGAAAGTCTTTTTGTTCGACGGTGGCCGTTGGCGCTGGCCCCAGTAGCACCGGTTTTTTGCCGAAAGGCATTAAGCCGAAGCCTGTGGTTCAGACACTATCGGTTTTTCTTCTTATGGCGATTCTTACGCAGGCGTTTTTTACGCTTGTGTGTGGCAATTTTGTGACGTTTACGTTTTTTTCCGCAAGGCATACTGCTGCAAATTGAAAGTTAAAGTTCTGTGATCCGTTTGACTTAACTAATTGGGTGACTGCACGCAATCTTGTCCGAGTAGCAATTTTCAATTCGGATTATTTATTACAAATCTTGGCGAATTGCGCCGATTTATCCATTTGACCTGCTCCTTCATAGGCTTTTGCCAAGAGGCAGGGGGTATTAAAATTGGTTTTATCAAGGCTCCAGGCCTTCTCCAACCGGTCGATGGCACGTTGCCATTGCCCTGTTTTGATGGCCAAACGCCCAAGTGCGTTATATACAGCCGGGCTTTCTGGATACTTTTTTTCCAAATCCCGCAACAACAACACGGCTTTCATCGGATTGTCTGGCGGCGGATTTTCGGCATATACCAAAGCAAGGTTTACACTGTGCTCCGGTTTGTCCGGGTTTAATTCAGCAGCCTTTTCGAAAGCACCCTTCGCATGTTGGGCACAAAAATCGCGCAAAGATGGTTCCTGACTGGCAATCAGGGCATTGTAGAATGTTGCTCCTACGACCGACCAAGCAGTATCTGCCTTTTCAATTTCGGCAACTTGTTCTGCATAAATCCCAGAAACAGGTGTTTGCCCAGCATTGTACCACAATGCTGACAATTGTTTGAGAGCAACCACCTTTTCTGCATCATTTTTCGATGCAGCAGCTTCTGCTTCTACTTTATCAACCGCTGTACGCAAACCATCATCTGCATGTGATTTAGCCTCAGCCAACATCGCATCGAAACCTGGGGCTTCTTCTTGCGCGGCTGATGCGTCTTCCAGTTTTTTTTGGGCAGATGGTTTGGTATCAAAACCTAGGTAAAGGCCCAAAAACAGTGCCAATGCCAAAAAAAGTACCAGAATTTGCGTTCTTGTCATCATATAGGTCGAATACGAACTTTAAGTTAGGCCCGTATCACGATTCATTTCAATTTATTCTTCTCCGTCGTCGTCTGGCAACGAAGTAACATTCACCTTCACTGCCTCCGTGAAAATTTTCGCTGGCTTGAAAGATGGAATGTAATGTTCAGGGATCTCGATCGACTTCCCTTTTTTGATGTTGCGGCCCACTTTTTTAGCGCGTTTCTTAATGACGAAACTGCCAAATCCGCGGATATAAACGTTTTCTCCGCTTTGCATCGTAGACTTAATTTCCTTAAAAAGTTCCTCCAGAGCAACGAGCACGTCAACTTTCGCAACTCCAGTCTTTTCGGAAATAGCATTCACCAGGTCAGCCTTTCTCATGTTTTAGTTCGTTGATTTTGAACAAGTTATGAACAAAAATAGGGTGTTCGAAAAAACGAGACGCAAAGATCGTACTTTTTTTGACCTGTGCAAACTTTTGGCGAAAAAAACTACAATCTTTTGTTGTGTTTTTTTATCCAATGCAAAATGAAAATAAAATAGATCGGTTGTCTGCGCTTTCGGGTGCAAACTCGCTCTTATTCAGCACTCTACAAACATTTTTCCTGAAAAATATTCATCTACCGGGTTCTAAAGAGGCAATTTTATATACATTTGTGCCTCTATGATATGATGATCACACCAAATTTGCATGCATAATTGGGTGACAATGCCTAAAACTCCAAACAATCGTTCACATTTACCTTTTTCTGCACCTATATGTTGCTTTCGATGACGGGTTATGGTCGTGCCCATGGTAGTTATGGTGATAAAACAATCACTGTTGAACTTCGCACGTTAAATTCTAAAATGACCGATATTAAATTGCGGTTTCCTGGCGAGTACAAGGAAAAGGAGGTGGAAATACGCAAAATGATCAGCGATCATGCCGAACGTGGTAAAATTGATTTTGTCCTTGAAGTACAAAATGCAGATGGCGCAGCCCCGGTAAGTTTAAATATTGCCTTATTTAAAGGCTATTACCGTGAATTGACGAAACTTGCCCAGGAATTGAATATGGATACGGGCGAAATCATGCAAACGATTTTGCGTATTCCCAATGTAGTTGCCTCTGCATCCGGGGAGTTAGACGAAGCGGAATGGGCCGTTATTGCGGATACCATCAACCGTACCCTGCAAGCCTTGCATGTTTTTCGCAAACAGGAGGGCAAGGCCCTGGAGGCTGATTTGCGCTTGCGGGTGGCAAATATCATGTTATTACTTACCGAAATCACCCCTTTCGAACAAGAACGGTTCACACGCATGCGCGAGCGCCTGCTGAATAACCTGGAAGAAGGCCTGGGCAAAGAAAATGTGGACATGAACCGGTACGAACAGGAAATTTTGCACTACCTGGAGAAAATGGACATCACAGAAGAAAAGGTAAGGCTTGAGCAGCATTGCAAATATTTCCTGGAACAAATAGAAAACAAGCAGCAGTCGGCCGGACGTACCCTCAATTTCATTTCGCAGGAAATGGGACGCGAAATCAACACCCTGGGGGCAAAAGCTTATGACTCAGATATGCAAAAGCTTGTCGTGCAAATGAAAGATGAGTTGGAGAAAATTAAGGAACAACTAGCCAATGTTTTGTAATTGGACCTAGGGTAAAATGTTAAAGTTGCTAAATTTGAAAATAAGCGGTAGAAAAAACCGTCTTTCAACATGCAACTAAACATTCCGCGATGGCATCAAGCCTTTTCCGGTTATCCATTCTGACCTGTCTTTGTATATTCTTTTGTGCGCCTTTAGCCTTCGCACAACTAGCTGATTTCCGTCAGGACAAAGTTTTTTTTCAAAAAAAGAAACAAGATTTCAATCTATGGCTAAAGCAAAACAACTTAGCGGGTATTTTTCGGGCAGATAGTATTGCTGTTTCGACGCAGTCCGTGACGCTTTTCATTAAACCGGTTTACAAAGGGAAACAGGTTTGTGACTCCATGCAATGCGCTTGGAACCAACTTGAGCGGTCCAACAAACAGTTGAGCGGTCAGTTTTTCCACGAACGATTGCTGCATAAGTGGGCTTTTTTGGCTGAAGTGCATGAGGATCAGGCAGTAGTAGTAGTACGTTGCCATGATCCAGCCCATTTTTCGGCCAAAATATACAGCAATAAAGGCAAAATTCCTGTAGAAACACTGAGCATTCGGTCGGGTGTAGTAGCAGAGGTTACGACACCCGCTTCTTTGCAAGGCGTAAATGTAGGAGATAACAAGATGCTTTTGCAAGGCAAGCAAGTTGGTGCCGTTTGCCAATCAGCCCGACGTTACCTCGTTGGTGTGTATAAAGCGAAAGGGACACCTATATTATGGAAAGCAAAAATTGACAGTTCTTATACCACTTACGACGAATTTATCCTGGAAGTTACGCATCTTAGCAATGAAATTTGTCCAGATGGTTACTTTGAATACCACCGAATCTACGTAAAAGGTTTGCAGAAAGGCAATGATGTAGAACTTTCCTGGGAATTTCAGGGAAAATACGGTTCTGGCATCATTTTTCCTCCACGTAAAAACGACTATAAGGACATGGATTTGCGTTATAAAACCAGCCTCGAAGAATACCAACGCCAACTTTTCAAAAAATTAATGGACGCGCTACGCTCATGAGTACGACCCGCACACATACGATAGGCAGATCTATGGCCGACACCAATGCAGTACCCGACACCACCAAAACTGGAACGACCGAATTGTCGCCCCGCACGCGTATTGCGCGCCTGATTTTGGTGTACCATTTTACCCTGATCGCTGCCGCCAGCGTATTTTATATCATGAAGGGATTTGACTTTGAGGAGTTTACCTCGCTCATCGGGATCCTTGCGCCAGTTACCGCACTTTATGGCGGAGCGGTTTTTCGGTTTATTGGACGCAGTATTACTGAACCAAACCTGAACGGGCAAAACAGCGCACCGATCAATGGTTTGGTAAAATGGCTCGTTAATGGGCACTTTGCAGCGATGATGGCCCTCATTTCCATGAAAGCACTTGCGCCCAATATTCTTAATTTCCAGGACATGACGATGTTTTTGACCCTGGTAGAGTCAGCACTCGGCGTTTATATGGGCAATATTATCCTTGCCTTGTTTGAGGACGGAAAAAAAGAAGCCTAAGGAAAATACTATTGGGCAACTGCAAGGCCGATCAAGGATTCAAATAATGCCTTGCCATCAGTATTTCCCAATACTGTTTCGGCGGCACGTTCTGGATGCGGCATCATACCAAATACATTGCGGTTTGCATTGCAAATACCTGCAATATTGCGCGATGCGCCATTAGGATTGCCCGCTTCATTGATTTTGCCATCTTCTGTGCAATAGCGAAATAGTACCTGCTTATTGGCTTCCAATTGATCCAGGGTTTGCTCGTCGGCATAGTACCGGCCTTCTGCATGTGCAATCGGGATTTTAAGTGCCTGCTCTAAATCCAGGTTTGCAGTGATCAACGAATCATTGGTAACTGCCCGTAACCAGGTATTTTTACAGATAAACTGCTGGTTTGCATTCCGAAGCAATACGCCTGGCAACAATCCAGCCTCGCAAAGTATCTGAAAGCCATTACAAACACCAAAAACAAGGCCACCTGCTTGGGCAAACGCCTTTACTGCCTGCATAATTGGCGAAAATTGTGCAATTGCGCCCGCCCGCACGTAATCACCATAGGAGAAGCCTCCCGGCAATACCACACAATCACCAGGGCCAAAGCCAGGCAATGCCTGTTCTTTATGCCATAACTTTATGGTTTCCTGGCCCATCACGTCGCGTAAAACGTGCACCATATCATCATCACAATTGGAACCTGGAAAAACAATTACGCCAAACTTCATGGTCAAAAAAATTAAAAATGCATTTGATATGAAAACTGCCTTGTCCTAAAATGGGAAAAATTGTAAAAAAAACAAGGCTCCCAACAAGATCAAGTGAAAAATCTCCGCCATAACGCGGTTCTTTACCGCCATAAAACCCATTGCCAAAAAAATACCCACACTGGGCATTACAATCATAAAATGGGCCAAATAAGGCTCCTTCGAAAGTAAATACCCAAGGCTTCCCATCACGAAAAACCAATAGAGCACACTAATTGATTTTTGCGTTTGAATCAATTTACGCGAATAATAGGAACTAAATCCTAACAAAACGACCAAGAAAAGAAAGAGTAAGAAACCCAGTTCATAATATTGGACGATGGATATCGCGGTTCCAAAATTGTAGAACCCCCAAATTTCTACAAAATTCCTTTTAAAAAACAAGCCGCCTACGTCATACCAAAAGCATCCTAACCAAACGAGT
Source organism: uncultured Bacteroidota bacterium (assembly GCA_903905445.1). Lineage (GTDB taxonomy): Bacteria > Bacteroidota > Bacteroidia > Chitinophagales > Saprospiraceae > M3007. Next base: position 4,884 of record CAIVGO010000215.1, on the reverse strand, counting down.
ACCGTGGCAACTAAAATGGCCGAAACAAAAACCAATTGTTCCCGAACAGCGAATGATCGCATCACGTTAAGTCCGGCAAGCGCTGCGATCAGTAAAAATAGTGCATGTGGGTAAAACAACACGCCCACAGTGATCCATAAAGCCGCATCAAAAATGAGGGCAATGGCATTGGGCGTTTTATACACCTTCAAAATCCGACGAATACTTATTGGCACAAAAAAAGTAGCCACCAAGGGCGGGCTCAGAAACAGAAAGTCTGGTAAAATGGCTGTTACTAATACAAAAAACATCCCAGGCAGCCAGTTTCGGTCATTTAAAATACGGAATTCATCCGCTAGATTATTTACCAAAAGCGCCTGAATAAAAATCAACAAAGCCGCCAAGCCTGCAGAAATTAAGGTATGATCTGTTGCCCATTGAAACATTAAATCATACAGTACCCCACCTTGATTTATTTGTGGCGCCGTCGGTACTACAAAACCCAACAAAGCGACACCATGCGTCAATAAGACGTACAAGGCCAAGGGTATTGTAGTAACGATCTGGTTATTTCTGAAAAAAGCGATCACGATGCGGTTTGAAGCAGGAGAAGTTGTAAAGTGCAACCTGCATTTTATTTTGTCCTGATTTTAAGGGGCGAAGGTACGATAAAATATTGGCCAGACTGAGCGCCATTGGGGGCAATATTTTAGCGCATTTCCCCCAAATAGTCTTCCAAAATATGAAAAAGCGGCTTATGTTCGTGGACAAAATGGTCTTCAGTAAGTTTTTGCACTTCCATCCAACGCAGTTCGGCAATATCATCACTGGCAACGGGTTCGCCCGATTCGAGGGTACAGGCATACAAATGGGTCATGATGCCATCCATAGAATCGCGGTATCGCCAATCATCAATACGGCAAGAACCGATGTATATCAATTCGACAACTTCAAGGTCGCCGCACTCTTCCAACAGTTCGCGGATTGCCGCCATTTCATAGCTTTCATCACTTGGATCGGTAAAACCGCCCGGAAACCTTTGTTTGGTTTCATTTTCCTTTCGAGCCAATAAAACCTCCTTCATGTTATTCCGAAACACCGCAATATCAACGGTTGGATAAACCGTTGGGTATCGGCGAATGGTGGCATATAAGATACCGGCCCGGAAATCACGCATGCGTTCCACTTCAGCCATGGGCATTTCTTCCGGGAAATCGTCTTCCAGTGCCTCCCAAACCGAAGTTTCATAATTGCCAGAATAGCGTTCTACAAAATTTTCCTCAGAGCCATAAATGGTTACGGGGCCTTCGGGGCGTTGCTCCAGGATGCGGCGGTCGAGTTCCTGGCTCCAGATACGATCGTCGGGCAAATCGGGCATTTCCAGGACAGTCAGGGCATCACCAAATTCGGCTTCAAACATTTCGGCGCGCAATACCCACTCAAGCGGATGGCGATCGCTGGGCGCCGGGTTTGATGCCAAAAACACCATTACTTTTTTATGTTTTTCCTGTACTTCTGCAATCAGTTTGAGGTGAACGTCATTTAATTCCAGTACCTGAAAGCGTCCGAGTATAATTCCAGTTGAATACATCATTTATGCTTTTATCTTATTTATGAATCGCATCAGCCACCATACCAGCACCCCTGAAAGTATTGCCAAGTACCATGGAATCGAAAAATCCTGTTCCAGATCGACCGAAGTAAGTTTTTGATTGTAAAGGTATTGTCCTACAATTTGAATGCCATTGTTAAAAAAATGAGCAATCGCCGGAACCCAAAAATTGCGGGTGCGCCAATATAGCCAACCGAGGATAGTGCCTAAGAGCATACGCGGTAAAAAGCCTTCAAATTGAAAATGAATGAAGCTAAAAATGGCCGCAGAAATGAGCAGTACAACCCATGGATTGGCAATTCGGCGCATGAGTTGTTGTTGCAAAACACCCCTAAATACGAGTTCTTCTCCAATGGCTGGCAGCAATGCAATGATCGCCAGATTACCAAAAAGTTCACCCAGATTTTGCATTTGCAATAAACCTTTAATCGCCTCTTCTGTTTGCGCTTCCATCAGCCTCCAGCTTTCGGGGATAGGCACCATTTTATTAAGGTTGTAAGCAAAGAGCACCAATGGTATGGAAACAAGCATAAGCAACAATGCAGCGATCAGTGTTTTACCTGGTGGTAATTTCCGGATACGCAAATAATCAGGCCAAGCGAGTGGCGCTTGTTGATAAAATAAGCGAACGGTGGCCCATCCTGCCAAAACAAAGGTGCAAAGGTGGCTCACCCCCAGCATGATGCGCATATGCCAACGCGTATCAAAATCGGCAACTGCCGAAAAATTGTTGTTTAGCACACTTGTATCCCAATGCAAAAGCGTTGCGACCAGCATAAATACCATGCCTCCCAACAAAGTAAGTGCCATGGAAAATCCCAATTGAACAAACAACACCAAATGCACTTTGGGCAGCCTACGTGCTTCTGGTGCTTCAAACTGTAAAAAATCTTGGGAAACCGGCTCTTTTTCCAAAGTTGTGCCAAATTCTTCCATACCGTTATACTTTTGCGCCAAAGATAGAAAAGGAAAACGCTCGCCTGTGCTGAATTTTGAGCGCAAACATGAACAAAACTTCTAACAATATGACCAAATTAAGTGTAAACATCAATAAAGTAGCCTTAATGCGCAATGCTCGAGGTGGAAACCTGCCCGATTTGATCCAAGTTGCCAAGGATTGCGAGCAATTTGGGGCAGAAGGAATTACCGTACATCCGCGTCCAGATCAGCGGCATGTTCGTTATAGCGACATACCCGCCTTGCGTGCAGTGGTTCAAACGGAGTTTAATATTGAAGGCAATCCTACCCGCGATTTTCTGGATCTGGTATTGGCCAATCCGCCGCATCAATGCACCTTGGTGCCCGATAGTCCCCAGCAACTTACTTCTGATGCCGGTTGGGACACTATTGCGCATGCAGATTTCCTCAAATCGGTGATAGCCGAACTAAAAAGCAGGCAAATCCGGGTGTCTCTTTTTGTAGATCCTATTGCAGACATGGTTGTGGGGGCAAAAAATTGTGGGGCCGATCGAATTGAATTTTATACAGGCCCCTTTGCAGCACAATTTGAAACGGATCCGGCCGCCGCGGTGGCTCCTTATACGCATGCGGCAGCGGTTGCCAAGGAAGCCGGAATCGGTATCAATGCTGGCCATGATTTAAATTTACAAAACTTGCAATATTTTAAAGCCCATTGCCCCGAATTATTGGAAGTCAGCATCGGTCATGCACTGATTGCCGATGCACTTTACTTTGGACTATCCGCCACAATAAAAATGTACCGACAACAACTTTTGTAGAGCGAAAAATCGCCAAGTTTGAAGTCTGAAATATTTTACAATAAATTAACAATGAATCAATTAAGCACAAACTTAGCCCATATCTTATTCCGCCATTGTTATTTTTTTAAAAATTTTAACACTATTTTATCTGTAAACAATGTACCTTTGGAAACAAACCTTCTCTAAGTCCAAATAATAATCGTTTACAATTACCAAATCAAACTTTCGACGGCCGCTAACGGGCAGCATTTTTTGCTGTGCTGTTAGCAGCCATTTTTAAGGACAGGGATGCAAATTCTTGCCCGATTTTAATCCGATTCTTGCTGTTTTTTTTAACATCTTTCTTTAACCAAATCAATTTTTCGTATGAAGCGATTACTATTTACCCTGTTCGGGGTATTAGCTATCATTGGCGTGTCTATGGCACAACGTACTGTGTCTGGAACAATCAGCGGTGATGATGGCGAAGTACTGATTGGCGCATCTGTTAGCGTTAAAGGTACTTCCACCGGTGCTCGTACCGGTCTCGATGGCAAGTATAGTTTGAATGTGCCCACTGGCACAGATGTACTTGTGGTTTCCTACACTGGATATAGTGCTCAAGAAGTAAGTTTAGGTGCCTCCAACGTGTTAGACGTTGTATTGGCTTCCGGCGTACAACTTACTGAAACGGTCGTTACAGCCTTAGGCATCACCCGTTCGGAAAAAGCCCTTGGTTATTCGCTGCAGGCGGTAAACGGGGAAGACCTTGTTCGCGCGCGTAGTACCAACATTGTCTCGGCACTTTCGGGTAAAATTGCGGGTGCGCAAATTACCTCCAGCAGTAACCTCGGCGGATCTTCCCGCATTATTTTGCGGGGTGCGCGTGCAATTCAAGGCAATAACCAGCCGCTTTTTGTGGTAGACGGGGTTCCGATCGACAACTCGAACTTCACTACAGCCGATCAGGCACGTGGTGCACTCGGTTATGACTATGGCAATGCTGCTCAAGACATCAATAGTGATGACGTTGAGTCGGTTTCTGTACTCAAAGGCGCAACTGCAGCTGCACTTTACGGCTCGCGTGCAGCCAATGGTGTTATTGTAATCACCACTAAAAAAGGCAATAAAAACAAAAAGAAACCGCTGGGTGTAACTTTCAGCACCGATAATTTCTTCAACAACGTTGCTTTCCTTCCAGACTACCAAAATAGTTATGGTGGTGGCCCGGATGCGAATAACATTCGTCCGCGGGGCTACAACGACAATTCTGGTTTTTACAAAACATCCTACACGGATGACGCAGGTACTACCTACCAATCTTTTGACCTGGTACCGGATTACTCTTATGATGGTTCATGGGGACCATCCTTTGGTTCGAATACCAAAGGTTATTTAGAAGGTTTTGCAGGTGCAAATGGCGGTTCATTCGGCGATTTGTCCCAATATTCCAACACCCCTATCACGTACCGTCCTTGGAATAGCTGGGATTCGTACGATGCACAACACTATGGAAAATCTGTTCCATGGGCTGCACAACCTGATAACATCAAAGATTATTACGATCAGGGTTTTTTAACAAGCAACAACTTG
>CAIVGO010000214.1 GCA_903905445.1 uncultured Bacteroidota bacterium | reverse complement strand
ATGGTTTACAACCAGAAGGCAGCGTACGCGAAAGGTTACAACACGATCGCGATTGACAAAGCGTTGTTGAACACGGTGGGTATGTTGTATTACAAGTTGGAGACAGCGACGGACAGTGCAACGAAGAAAATGATCCAGACAAAATAGGGTAAGGGCGCCCCTCGCGGGCGCCCAATTTACCCGCCGTAGCGCAAGCGAAGGCGGGTAGCGTATGATGGATGAACCCGCCTCCGCTAAAGCTACAGCGGGTGAATACGGGCGACCGCGAAGGGTGCCCGCAAGGGGCACCCCAACGGTCGCCCCGACGGACAGACGGCCGTCCCACATAACGTGGGGCGGCCGTTTTTAATTGAACCTATTTTACCTATTTTGTCAACTTACTGCGCACGTTGTGCCTCAAATACGAACAATCCCACACAAGTACCAAGTGCTACAACATCAATCAAAAAGATTAAATGGTGCTGTCAAACCATATTTTAATCAGCTGGGAAAAATTAATGGGAAAATGATATTTAACTAGACATTGCGTGGGATGGTTTCGGAATCCGGCCGGTAGGGACAAGTTCCAAGTGCAAAAAATATTGGATAAAGATGAGGTGTACTTGTAATGTGACGCCTCATTTGCCGCGATGAAGGCTGCAAATACCCATCTAAAATGTGAAAAAAGAGGGGTATAGGCTAATTTATTTTGGATAAACCAAATTTTGTTTGCCAAATATTTTTTTAAGAAAATTCCGGCGCTATATTTGCTGTGAATTTTAACATAATCCTTTAAGGACTTTCCTGTATCCAAATTAATTGTCTCATGAAAAAACAAGTACGCTTCTTCGCGTTGGCGGCTTTATTGCTATTTAGCCAAAGCGTTTCCCTATTTTCCCAAACCGGCACTAAAAGTGTTTGGAGTAGTGTAGGGGAAAGCTCAATCCCTTCCAATGGGGTCAGACAGATTATACCAGAAGTATATCAGTCTTTTGAATTGGATCTCACCAAAATACAAGAAACGTTGGCTTCTGCGCCGTTGGAAAACGATGGTGCAATGCCAGTCGCGCCTGCTGAAATTGATTTGCCGATGCCTTCGGGTGATCTGAAACGTTTTCACATCATGGAGTATAAAATGATGGAAGATGGTTTGGCAGCGAAATTTCCAGGTATTAAGACGTATTTGGGTACCGGTATCGACGATCCAAAAACTACGGTTCGTTTGGATATTACTTTAAAAGGGCTTCATGCAATGATCCTTTCAAACGAGGGAGCCGTTTTTATTGATCCATATGATAGTCAAACTACAACACACTACATATCGTATTTTACGCGTGATTTCGCTAAGAACCCATCCGATATTGTGACTTGTCAATTTTCAGATGGTCAGTTGATTGGCGGTCCGAAAAACAACAATGTAGCGGAAATGGTTGGTGATTGTGGTATTCGTCATGAATATCGTTTGGCTGTTTCTGCTACAGGTGAATACACCACCTTTCATGGAGGTACCGTTGCATTAGCGTTGTCAGCAATTACGACCACCATGAATCGTGTAAATGGCGTTTTTGAGAAGGATTGTGCTGTTCGGATGATTTTGATTGCCAACAACAATTTGATCGTGTACACCAATGCGGCAACAGATCCATTTACGAATGGGGACCCAGGTTTGATGATTAATGAAAATCAGACCAATACAGATGCTGTAATTGGCAATGGTAATTACGATATTGGTCATGTATTTGGTACCAATTCAGGTGGCTTAGCGGGTCTTGGGGTGGTTTGCTCGAACGCCAACAAAGCACGGGGGGTAACTGGAAGTGGTGCGCCCATCGGCGATCCATTTGACATTGATTACGTTGCGCATGAAATGGGCCACCAGTTCAATGCAAACCATACACAATATAATAACTGTAATCGGAATAATAGCACTGCGGTTGAACCGGGTTCTGCATCAACGATTATGGGGTATGCAGGTATTTGTTCGCCTGATGTACAAAGCAACAGCGATGCCTACTTCAGCACGGCTAGCCTTTTTGAAATGCGTCCGTTTGTAACTTCAGGGGGCGGTAGTACCTGCGACAATGCGATTACAGTGAGTAATTCGGCACCAACGGTAACAGGTTTGACGAATTATTCGATTCCAATTTCAACACCATTTGTTCTTACAGCAACAGCAACAGATCCGCTGGGTGGAACACTGACCTACTGTTGGGAACAGATTGATGCTTATGTGAACCCAATGCAAACGATGCCGCCCGCTTCAACCAATACAACCGGGCCGGTATTTCGCTCCCTAACACCATCCGCATCGCCTTCACGGTATTTCCCGGCGTTAGCGAATGTGCTTGCCAATACTACCCCAACTTGGGAGGTCCTTCCTTCAGTGGGTCGTACCATGAATTTCCGGGTAACCGCACGTGATAACTTTGCTACGGCAGGTTGCACCGGTGAAGCCGCCAATACAATTACCACCGTTGCTGCAGCGGGCCCATTTTTGGTAACATCGCCCAATACAGCGGTTACATATCCGGGTAATTCAAGTCAGACAATTACCTGGAACGTTGCAGGAACTACTGCGGCACCAGTAAGTTGCCCTAACGTCGACATTTTATTGACGACTGATGGTGGTGCGACTTTCACCACACTTGCTGCTGCTACAGCAAATGATGGTACACAAAGCGTAACCATGCCAAACATTACAACGACAACTGCCCGTATTTGGATCCGTTGTTCGAATAATGTTTTTTATGATGTATCTAATGTCAATTTCAGCATCAATACGGTTGTTTTACCTACCCTTGTAATCAATGAGGTAGATTACGACCAACCTTCAACAGATTTTGCTGAATTTATTGAATTGAAAAACGTGTCTGCGGGCGCGATCAGTTTAAATGGATGGACCGTAGAACTTGTTAATGGAACAGGTGGCGGTGCTGCTGTTTATCAAACGGTTACCTTACCAAACGTGTCTTTGGCTGCAGGTGGGTACTATGTTATATGTGCAAGTTCCACCAACACGCCAAATTGTAATTTGGTTATAACGCCAAATTCTAATTTGATCCAAAATGGCGCTCCAGATGCCATTGGTTTGAAAAATGGCGCAACCTTGGTAGATGCCTTTAGTTATGAAGGTAATACAGGTGCTCCTTACACCGAAGTAGCGGGCGAAACTCCTGGGGATGATGGAGTAAATGCTTTTCAAGGTGCTTCCCGTTTTCCGGACGGTACTGATACCGACAATAACGGAAATGATTTTGTAAGCAATGTGTGTGTTACGCCAGGTGTTGCCAATGTAAATACAACATCAGGTTGTATCTTAAATTGTAATATCAGCAATGCGGTATTTGCAAATGCAAGTACTTGTAATGATAATGGAACACCCAATAACGCATCGGATGATTTCTTTACAGCCGATGTAACGGTAACCTTTGTAGTGCCACCCGCTTCCGGTAATTTGCAATTTGCTGCCGGTGGTGATGCTATTGCAGGTGGTGGTGCATTGTCTGTTTCTGTAGCAGGCTTAAACAGCCCGTACACATTTACAGGTGTTCGCTTTAAAGCGGATGGCACTCCAACGGTAGTTACCCTGGAGTTTTCTGCTGAAACGACTTGTTCATTTGTTGCAACTGGTCCTACCGTTGCAAGTTGTGGAGTTGTAGGTGCATGTGGTAGTTTATCAACATCCGTTACCAATGCTGATTGTGGGCAAACAAATGGTGCTGTAAACTTGACTGTTACAGGTGCCACTGCGCCCATTACCTATGCTTGGTCAAATGGTGCTACCTCAGAAGATATTTCAGGCTTAGCAGCGGGTACTTATACTGTAACGGTAACAAGTACTGGTTGTGGTGCTGGCGTGTCCACTACTGCCACCGTTGTTGCAAATCAGGTTCCGCCTGTTACCTCGGTAACGGTAAATCCAACTTCAATTTGTACCGGATTAACCACTACCATGACTGCGGTTGGTGGCGTACCTGGTGCAACTTACACTTGGTTTGATCAATTGGTAGGTGGTAATCAAGTGGGTACGGGTATTTCCCTGACCACGGTGCCATTAAGTCTTACAACGACTTATTACGTAGAACAATCAACGTCTGTTCCATCTGCTTCAGTTACTTTCGGGTATACGGGCAGTGTTCAAACCTTTACGGTTCCTGCTGGTGTTACATCAATCTCCATCCAAGCACAGGGTGCAGAAGGAGGAGCCGGTACAGGTGGCGCATTTGGAGGTGCAGGTGCGAAAGGTGGTGAAGCAACAGGTACATTGGCTGTGACGCCTGGACAAGTTTTAAATATTTAT
>CAIVGO010000213.1 GCA_903905445.1 uncultured Bacteroidota bacterium | reverse complement strand
TCTTTTCTACAAATGCATGACTTCTCCGAAGTCGTGAGCGGGTTCGGTCTTTGTATCTTTTCTACAAATGCATGACTTCTCCGAAGTCGTGAGCGGGTTCGGTCTTTGTATCTTTTCTACAAATGCACGACTTCTCCGAAGTCGTTAGCGGGTTCGGTCTTTGTGTCTTTTCTACAAATGCATGACTTCTCCGAAGTCGTTAGCGGGGTCGGACATTGTATCTTTTATACAAATGTTCGACCTCTCGCGAGGTCGTCGCGTTGCTCAAAGATTTATTGATTTAAAACCATTTCCTTAAAAAGATATCTGGAATCCTAAAGGCAAGGCGCTGACCTCCTTGGAGGTCAAATATTTGTAGCAACGCCAAATGGTATTCTTTCCACACGACCTCGTTAGAGGTCGAATATCTTACCCAAATGTTTCCGCTTTGTTGCGTGTTCGGTAAAATGGATAAAAAATCCCGAATTTTGGGTTCCACCAAAATTCGGGATGGCTACTGTTTACGGATGGGGTGACTCAAAAAGTCGCCCCATCCGTAAAGGAACGATTCTATTATTTTCTCAAAAACGCGATCAACGCCAGGCGAATATCCGAGCGCAGGTCCGCTTTGTCGCCTGCTTTGGCGGTACGGAGCACGGGGATATCCGCGTTATCCGTTGCGGTGCCTTGGCCCGTTGCTTTGGTTTTTAGGAAACCCATGTTTTGCTCGTTGCCGGTAAGCAGGAATTCAGGCAAAATCACTTTGTATAACTTGTTGTTCTCGATGGCTTTATCCGCAATGAGCCATTGTTTTGCTGTTTCATCATACCGAATGCCGCCCAGTTGCAGGTAGCCGCCGCTGCCTTTGTTGGTGGTGCCCGTTTCCAATGTTTTGCGCAGCAGACTGCCTTTGATTTCAATTTCGGCAATACCGCCGCCGAAAGGCAGCATGCGCACCACATCAATTTCGGCCAAAGTGCCCGTGAGGATATCATCGACCCGGATGGAGCCGCTGTTGAAAAATGCGCAATCAGTCGGTTGGGTAGCTGCTGCGCGCATGGCTTTGTTGACCAATTCACCCACCGGCGCTTGTTGCGTGCGGATGATAATTTCACGGCAATCGAGCGGCGTTTTCAGGTCGGTCACTTTTTTGTTGGCATCAAAACCGGCACTTCCGAGGGCTTCCATTTTGATTTTTTCCCATTTGGCTACCACCGCAGCCGTTGCAGGATCTTCCGGGATGCTGGCGTCAATTTTGCGCAATTCGGAGTTGATGGTCGTCTTTTGGGTTCTTTTGTCGTAGCGCAACGTGTGGATATACACCGTTTTTGCATTCGCATCGGCTTTTGCAACAATCGTTTTCCCAACAACATTGCGGGAGTTTTCGTGTTCGTGTCCGCCCATAATCAGGGAAACGCCGGGCAAGGCACCCGCCAGAATTTTGTCGTCTTCGATGGCTAAGTGGGTTAGTCCGAGGATGATATCTGTTTTGCCCTGGAAACCGTCGTAGCTCATTTTTGCGTTGGCTAAGTAGTCGCTGTATTCCACCCAGGATTTGCGGCCGGTGTTGATCAACACGCCGAACAGACCCAGGTTTACGTTGGTACCATCGGCATCGCGGAGGTTCAAAATGGTGTTGTCCGGACAAGCCGCTTTTTGACCGTTTATATTTTTAAAAAACGGTTGTTTCGTACCGTCTGCATTTTTGAGGCGCGCATTGCCCCCGAGCCAGTTGAATTTGGATTCATCGAGGCGGGCTTGCAAATCGCTGAGGTCGTCGTAATCAAATTCGTGGTTGCCAAATACCACCCAATCGAGGCCGAGGGCATTGAGGGTTTCCACCATTTGTTTGCCGCGGATCCGTTTGCCTTCATATTTGAGGGTGCCGGTAACCGATGGACTGATAAAATCGCCCGCAAGCACCGTGATGGTATTCGGGTTTTTGGCCAGCAGTTGTTTGCGCAACGTCGCCACCCGTGCCAATCCGCCGACATTATCCGATGCGTTGGGGGTAATTTCATATACGTCGTTCATTTGCAGGAAAACGATTTCGATTTTGCCATCATCGAGTACCGAGGCGCTTGAAACCGGAACTGCTTTTTTAGCGGGGCTGCAGGCTTGTACCAAAACAAGCAAAAACAGGGGCAATAGAATTTTAATGTGTCTCATTTTTAAAGATTTAAGTTGGAACATTCGTTGTTTTGCGAGAATCACCGGATTTTCGCCGTAAAATTATCTGGAAGCGATCGGATTCAAGTGTTTGTCTCCTTATTAATGTGTAAAAATTGCAAACAGGTAACTATAAATAGATTATTCAATGACCGACACCACGCCTCCCATTCGCTGGGAACCCTTTCGCGCCCAATTGAAAAATAGCCATCTTGCACAATACATGCAATGGCTTGCAGAACACAAAGGCTTGCATTTTGCTGATTATCAGGCACTTTGGCAATGGTCGGTTGAAGAGACCGCCGATTTTTGGGAAAGCCAATGGCAATATTTTGATGTAATACACCACCATCCGTACAAGGCCGTGCTGCAAGGAACGGACATGCCCCATTACCGCTGGTTTGAAGGGGCCACGCTCAATTACGCCGAGCATATTTTTCGCAAATCCCAAACCGACCATCCGGCTATTTTATTTCAAAGTGAGCAGCAGGCGCTTACGGCGATTTCCTGGGCCGAGTTGGAGCATTCGGTGGCACAGGTAGCGGCCTTCCTGCGCGCGCAAGGCGTACAGGCGGGCGATCGGGTGGCGGCATTTTTACCCAACACCCCGCATGCCGTGATTGCTGCATTGGCCAGTATTTCGATTGGTGCGGTATGGTCGAGTAGTTCGCCCGATTTTGGGGTGGGCAGCGTGGTAGACCGTTTTGCCCAGATTCAGCCGAAAGTATTGTTTGCCGTGGATGGATACGCTTATGGCGGCAAATCTTTTGATAAAAAAGCGGTAGTTGGCCAAATAATAGATGCTTTACCCAGCCTGGAAAGGGTCGTATGGATACCTTATTTGGATGCGGCGGCTCAACAGTCTGCGTCCGAACAGGTAGTACATTGGTCGGACATTGTCAACGCCGATTTACCTGCACCTGCCTTACAATTTGAGGCCGTACCGTTTGCGCATCCAATCTGGATTTTGTATTCATCGGGCACTACCGGTGTACCCAAGGCCATCACGCATGGGCATGGCGGCAATTTATTGGAGCATTTGAAATATTTGCATTTGCACAACGATGTACATGCGGGCGAGCGCTTTTTCTGGTTTACCACCACGGGTTGGATGATGTGGAATTTTACCCTGGCTTCTATGCTGACAGGCGCCACGATTGTGTTGTACGATGGCAGTCCGGGTTATCCCGATTTAGGCGTGTTGTGGGAACTGGCCGAAAAAGCGGGCGTTCATCATTTTGGGACCAGTGCGCCTTATTTGATGAGTTGTCGGAAAGCCGGATTGGCGCCCGCGCAACAATTCAACCTGAATACCTTACGCTCCATTGGTTCAACGGGTTCGCCTTTGCCACCAGAGGCATTTAGTTGGGTATCGGAGCATTTAGGCAAGGAGGTTTGGCTCTCTTCCATGGCGGGCGGCACCGATGTGTGTACGGCCTGGGTGGGTGGCAATCCGCTGTGGCCTGTGTACGAAGGCGAGATCCAGTGTCGTTGTTTGGGCTGTGCGATGGAAAGTTGGGATGAAGACGGTCAGCCTGTACCCACCGATGTGGTTGGGGAAATGGTCGTCACCCGGCCCATGCCCTCGATGCCCGTGTTTTTCTGGAACGATGTGGATGGGTCGAAGTATCGCAGCAGTTATTTTGAGCATTTTCCGGGGGTATGGCGGCATGGCGACTGGATTCGTATCACACCCCGCGCTGGCGTGGTGATTTTAGGGCGCTCCGATGCGACCTTGAACCGGCAAGGCGTTCGGATCGGTACGGCAGAAATATACAGGGCGATGGACCAGCTTCCGGAGATCAAAGACAGCCTGATCATCAACGTAGAAAAGCCCGATGGCAGCGACCGCATGCCTTTGTTTGTGGTGTTGCAAACTGGCACGACCTTGGATGATGTATTAAAAACAAAGATCAGGCAACTGCTCAAATCCGAGTACAGTCCGCGGCATGTGCCCGATGAAATCATTGAAGTGCCCGATATTCCGTACACCATTTCGGGCAAAAAAATGGAAACACCGGTCAAAAAAGTGTTGCAACGCAAGCCGTTGGACAAGGCATTTCACCGGGATGCGATGAAAAACCCCGAGGCAATGGAATTTTTTATCGATTTTGCGCGGAAAGTGGACTTAACAGCCTAATTTCGCTCCTTGAACCCGAATTCTTACAACCATTCATATAAAATTGAACAAAAAATGGCTTACAAATTAATGGAAATCAAAGGAATTGGAGAAGTCCATTCCGGCACCATGCTCGAACAATTGAACATTTCTACCGTAGAAGAGCTGCTCGAGTTGGGCGCTTCGAAAAAAGGTCGTTCCGAGTTGGCAGAAAAGACAGGCATTTCAGAATCGCACATTTTGCGTTGGGTGAACATGGCTGACTTGTTCCGCATCAAAGGCGTTGCCGAAGATTTCTCCGATCTGTTGGAAAAAGCGGGTGTAGATACCGTAAAAGAATTGCGC
>CAIVGO010000212.1 GCA_903905445.1 uncultured Bacteroidota bacterium | reverse complement strand
GTGATTGGTTCGCTCGTGACGGGGTCATAAATGCCGAATTTTTTTGTTTTTAAATCGGGATAAATCGGCTGCGCGTGCGCGAAAAAGGGCAGGGCGAGGGCAAAAAAAAGTGCTTGTATTCTCGTTTTTTATGTAAATATTTGATATTCAATGATTTAATTCAAACATTTTCCCACTCGTTTCGATCAAAACTGCTCGCCCGTCTAGATGTTGGGCACGAAAAGCCCATTTGATATCTTTGGGTAATTCAGGCTGCATTTTCAACAATTCGGCGAGCGCGGCAGGCTGCAAATATTCAGCGTTTTCGAACTCAACTTTGCCCGTTTTGAGCGAGGCGAGCGCCATTTTCCCGTCGGCCAAAACCGGCGCAAAAAAGTTGCGAATGGGCAGTGCAAGCTCCGAAATGCTGTCAAAATGGGTTTCCAAATAAGGTTTTTGACAGCCACAAAGTGCGCCGCGCTGAAATTGCTCCACATCGGCGGTTTGGGCGGGCGGGAGCGGCGGTTTTTCGCCTTCGCGGAGGGTCAACTTGTCATATAGACGTTCTTCGACGGGCGTTTGAGCCGCAGCCAAATGCCCAAAATAAGGAAAATGAGTATATTAATTGGTTAACACCTTGTACATCGTTATGTTTTTATAAGAAACATCACTTATCTAACATGCTCCAACACCCACTCAAACGCTTCATCCCGTCCGGCCCGAACGCCGTAAAACGTTCGTTCCACCCGAACATCCGGATACAAGGAATCTTCGGCATTTTTACGCTTGTCGGGGCGCTCGCCATACAGGTAAGAAAGGGATACCAATGTTTTGGTATGCGGCAATTTCAGGACGGATGCACCGGTTTGGCTGCTTGGCTGATTGCCCAGTGGCAGACCAACAATCGTGGCTAAGCCATTGTCTTTCAGCGTTGTAGCAAGCCATTGCGCCGCACTAAAAGTTTTGGGGCCGATGAGGACATATACCTTACCCTTGAACTTCGGTAAATTATGATCCAATAAAAACGGGCTGTCGTCTTTTTCCAGGTCATCAAAATAACCCGGACTTTTCAGCAAGGTCGCCGTTACATTCAGGAGGGTATCCATCGGCAGCGGCGCACCGTACAGTTCCTGATGCAAGCGATTGAATTTTTTATAATCGGCCTTGGCGAGCCTGCGGAAAAAATTGGAAATTTGATAAAAATCCTGAAACCCGCGAAGATCCTTGCGTTCCGTCAAATACCAAATAATCTGTTTACCCAAGCGTTCATCGCCGCCGGTGTTGTTGCGCAGGTCAAGCACCAAGGTTTGAACCCCTTTTTCCTGAATTTCCCGGAACATGGATTGCAGCACAAGGCCGAAGTTGCGCGCATTTTTGGTCCGCTTTTTCAACATCGTTAGTACGATGGGCCGAATCAACACATTTGTATAATTTTTCAACTCACTTTTATAAGCCACAAGGTCCAGGCAAGTATTCATTTGCAGATAAGCCGTCTTTTGTGCTTCCAGTATTTTATAGGAAAAACCGTCGTTTTGCCGGTATGTAAATGGGTGCTTTGAAGGCGCGAATTTTTCCTTGTAAAACAACAATTCGGGTACCGGCCGAATCGTCGTTTTCACCATTTGTCCATCTGCGCGTTCAAGCCCGAGTTCAAGGGAATCTCTAGTAGTTTTAATAAGCCCCAAAGTTTGCCAATAAGTCGGATAAGTTTCTTTTCCGGCAAAGCGATACAACGCAAAATGCTCATTTTCAGAAGATTCCAAAAGGCGAATACGTTGTTTTACAAGTTCAATATCAACCCCGTTTATCGTTTTTACCGCACTGCCGATCAGGCTGCTGTCATTGGAGCGCTGAATATTGGAGAGTATAAAACGGCCACCTTCATTGAAAAATCGAACACCGTATCGGTCTTCCCCTTTATCCCAGTAACGCACCAAGGTCGCTTTGGAGTGACCATCTTTTAACTTAGCCATAAAACGCTGAAGTTCGAGGTTAAAAGCCCGTTCGTCCGGCATTCTTTTGCACCGAAGCAATAATTCGGTAAGGGCGGAATCGTACGCGGCGGGTGTTATTTTATCGGCCAATTTTGGGTAGGCATGGCGAATTACTTCCCCTAAATAATAAGCGTCCTTTTCATATTTATTCCCCGCTATTGCCCGGTAAGTGCTCGTGGGTGCTGGCGATTTTGCCATCATGCGCATGATCTTTACCTGGCTACAACTGAGGAGGGAAAGGAAGGGCAACACCAAATAAATGTGACGCATAAACTTCATTAACGAATTGATTTTAAGTACTTTCAACAATCCCAAATTTCAAACGACTGTCAATTCAAATCGCCTGGAATGCAAGGGCGCTGCCAAGGGAATTTTTGAATATCCCGATCGGTTCCTGCACCTGGTGATGACGCTACTAATCGGCCAAACGTTGCCCGTCTGCTTTGCCGCCGTATGTGGTCTTCATCCCCGCAGCGGTAGATGCCTCCCGCGTGGTGCGTGATATTCGTTCTTCCCACGCTTAATTCTTCGCCGCGCTTTGGTTGGATAAAAACAAAGATGGAGCGTTGCGGGGTGTTATGCTTTGTGAAAGTGATGACTATGGACGGCGGAAATTATTAAATATCGCAGCCACCAAAGTGGCGCAAATAGAATTATGTACCTAAATTTGGCAATGATTTTTACCTATTTAGAAAGCCCGTCACATCCTGCCTTACAACCATTTATCAAAGCCTTTTGGTATATCCGGATCAAAAGCGAAACACCATTGTCCCCACTAAATGCGATACCCATTCCTGAACAATGCCTTTATTTTTATCCCAAAGCAAAACCTCAGTCCCTGTTTTCAGGTGAAAAATTTATCGTGGCACCCAGTGCAACGCTTTTTGGCCAAGGCACCTTACCTGCCCAACTGATGGTACCACAAGACTATTTGATGTTCAAAATCATTTTTCAGCCGGGTGGATTTTTTCGACTTTTTAATATGCCTATGACTTTATTTGTCGACAACCTGGAGGATAGCGAAGCGGTTTTGGGCAAAGAAATATCTGATGTACGCGACCAAATCGAACAAACAGAGGATTTTGCAAAAATGGTACGCATTGCCGAAAGTTATTTGTTTCAGCAATTAAAACAAGTAAAAACGGCTGAGTTGCCGCTCGACAGGGTGCTGCTGCAACTGACCTCTGAAAATCAAAATTTGGATAAATTGGCGCATTTGGCCTGTTTGAGTTCCCGGCAATTTGAGCGCAAATTTTTAGAACGCTTAGGCGTGTCTCCTAAGTTTTATGGCAGGCTCCTGCGGTTCAATGCGGCAATGAAAGGACGAATGAAGCGACCACAGGAGCCTTTGATGAAGATCGCTCATGATTACGGCTATTACGACCACAACCATTTGCTGCGTGATTTTAAGCAGTTTACCGGGACTGTGCCAACGCGGTACGATTTGGAGTCATCGCTGATTTATTAAAAAATACAGGGCGTCCAGTTCAAAAGCGTTTTATACGACCTATTTTGAGGGCTTATTTTGATCTTTTGTCCAATAAAAATAACAAGACAAAAAAATACAGGTTGCAAAACCCATATTGAAAGGAGCATTGAAATGGTGATAACCTAACCATTCATCGCGCATTGCCGCCCAATTCGCAGGCAAGTTTTCCGGATCCCATTGGTTCATGATTGGATTCAACGCCACATTTGTATTGATAGCGATAACAATCAATGTAATTTGAATGCAAATTGCTGTCAGCATAAATAGAAACGGCTTCTCCCTCCTATTTTGCCAATTCAAAATCAAAAAGAGTAGCATCGCTCCCATACAACACGAAGCGATAATGGGCATTCTGGCACCCATATAAAAATCGATTGCTTTGTGATATTCAGCCCAGGTGCGCCCCGAAACATCGTAATCCCAGGGAGCAATAATACCGAGTGATGGCAGCATAAAAAAGAAAGCGGCAAAGGCCACGAGGATAAAACTAAGAATTTTGACCATGTTTTTTACATTTTAACGCAAAGGTTGCGCAATGCTTTTGCATGGGTTTCATAAAAAAACGACATTTTGGAATATAATAGTCCGGTTTCTTGTCGCGCGTGGTCTTCACGTCGGCGGTGTTCGATGCTTAATTGTGGATTGTGATCTTCGTTCTTCCTATACTTAATACTCCGTCGCGATTTGATTGTGCAAAAATAAAGATTGAGCGCTGGGGGATATTAGGCTTTGTGAAATTAAAGACCATGCGCGACGGAAAGCGATTGTTCTCCGTATATTATGGCTTGATCTGCTTTTTTAATTCTTCGATTTGCTTTTGCAATTCAAGATTTTTTTGAATTTCCGCTTCTGCGCGTTGCTTCTCTTCTTCTGCACGTTGCTTCTCTTCAATCAACAACTTGTCTTTCTCCAAAATGATCCCTTCTTGTTCGGCGATGATTTCATCTTTTTTACTCAACTCTCGATCAAAAGCACGCTCCAATTCATCCTCCACGTCCATTTTGTCTCGAATTTCTTCGCTGGCAATAGCGCGCCCTAAACGTTCGGCCATCCTTCTGACTAAGGGATCATCTGTATCTCCCTGAAAATCTAACTGGTGCCTATCATTTGGGCTTTGGTAGATTGGACTGAAAATTTGTAGCACCCGTTCTATTCTGCTTTTAGTGGCATGGCCAAGCTTTTGCACCTGAATCAAATAAGAATCGTGCGTCAACAACTCAACAAATTCTTCTTTGATGTCCAACTTTTCCTGGGTCACAACATCGATGTACTCTCGATTGATTTTGACCACGCCTGACGGAATACTGTTTAATGAAAAACCTAAAAAATAGATGGTGACGATGGGTAAGGGGCGTTTTTCAGGAAGCCCGCGCTCGTTGAGTACTTCATCTTCTTTTCGGTAGTTGTCGCCTAAATAGCGCCGAAATCGCATAGCATTGAAGGCTTTTTTGGCCTTTTGCAACTCAATAAGTACTTTACTGATTTCGCCGTTCGGCTTTTTGATCACTGCTTTGAAATCAAAACGTAAAATACGGATATCCCCACTGGTTTCGGTAGAGGTTTCCTGCGGTTTTACTTCCACACTTTGCACTTCCTCCCCTAGAATGGTCGACAACAACGCACGCGTAATCTCCACGTCTTCCAGCAGATACTTAAATACGATATCGTAGAGTGGGTTGGCAATGATCATATCTTATTTATTGTTTGATTTCTATCACAAGATAAACTATTTCGGAGCGGTTTTGGTTCTTTTTTGCGCTTTTTATTTTCGATTTGTGCTCTAGCGTGGAGCGGGATCTTCGTTTTTCCTACGCTCAATCCCCCGAAGCGCTTTGGTTACATAAAAACAATGATGGAGCGCTGCGGGATATTAGGCTTTGCAAAAATACCGCCTTACCTTATTTGGCATGAAACGATAAGCCAAAATTTGTTATCATTTCTTACCTCATATGTTTTTTCAAGAATAGGAGGATTGCTTACCCCATATAAAAATTTACTAAATATTGCCGGATCAATTTTTTGTATATTAAAAAATCGATACGCTAAATTAATTCCAATTTTTTTGTATTTATACCCCAGTCCCATATTGGATTCAAAAGCACTTATTTCAAATAGCCATTTATTGTAATGCCAATTTCCAGAACGATCTTTCATGTCTTTGTTAAATAACAATCTAGCAAAAGAATTGAAATTTACATATAAAGTACTATTGTTTTGTCTGAAGAACTCAATCCTTGGGTTAATGTTTAAGATAATACTATGTTGCAGATACTTATCGATATACCGTAACTCGTATGTCCTGAGACCTGAAAAGTAGTTATGGTCAAACAGCCTGCTAAATTTTGTTTGAAATAACGAATAACCAATCCCGGACGAAAAGTTAAACCTTCTATTCGGAAAAAACACTTTACTAACATTTGCTAAATATTCAAAATCAAGGTTACTATCTTCATTATTTATGATTTCAAATTGGTTGGGGAAATCAAAAAGTCTCCGGTCCTGGTTTTTTATCGCACCTCCCCATGATTCCTCAATATTCTTAAAAAAATTTTGAGCGTTTGAACTATAAACTGTGCAGCAAAAAAATATAAATACTTGTATTCCCGATTTCATAACGATGATAATTCTGAAGTTCGCCCCATTATTTGGACAGTAAAAGTAAAAAAATAAGGTGAAAAATGAAGTTTATTAATGCTAAAACGCACAAGCCCCAACACTTCTTGATACCAAGAACCGTTGGGGCCTGCAATGCGCAATTACGCTGCCACTCCTAAAACTCCGCACTACCCGGGTACCGAGGGAACGGTATCACATCCCGAATATTAGTCATACCCGTCACAAACAGCACCAAACGCTCGAAACCAAGGCCAAAACCGGCATGCGGGCAAGAGCCAAAACGGCGGGTATCGAGGTACCAATACAGTTCTTCCTCCGGAATATGCATGGCCTGCATTTTTTGCAACAGCACTTCATACCGTTCTTCGCGCTGAGAGCCGCCCACAATTTCGCCGATGCCCGGGAACAAAATGTCCATGGCGCGTACCGTGTTGCCATCTTCGTTCAAGCGCATATAAAACGCCTTGATC
>CAIVGO010000211.1 GCA_903905445.1 uncultured Bacteroidota bacterium | reverse complement strand
GCTGTAACGATCCACCGCGCGGATGATATTGACAAAAAAGGTAAGGAAACGCAGGTTTTTGGCAGGTTCTTTACCGGGCGACAACAGGTTAATGCCGGTGTCGGTTGCCAGCGACCAGTTGTTGTGTTTGCCGCTGCCATTGAGGCCTGCGAACGGTTTTTCGTGCAATAAAGCCTTCAAATGGTGGCGTTTGGCGATGCGGTGCATCAAATCCATTAACAGCAGGTTATGGTCTACTGCCGTATTCAGTTCCTCAAACATCGGGGCGCACTCGTATTGTGCAGGCGCTACCTCGTTGTGGCGGGTAAGCACCGGAATACCCAAACGCAGGGCTTCTTCCTCAAAATCGTGCATATAACGCTGTACGCGCTCAGGAATGGTACCGAAATAGTGGTCGGCTTTTTCCTGTCCTTTTGAAGGCAAAATGCCAAACAAGGTGCGGTTGACCATCGCCAAATCCGGGCGCGCTTCGTATAAGTGTTCATCAACCACGAAATACTCCTGTTCCCAGCCAAGGGTGGCAAAAACGCTTTCTACATCGGCGTTAAAGTATTGTGCTACAGGCGTTACCGTGCGGTTTACCGCTTCAATAGACTTGAGCAAGGGCGCTTTATAATCGAGCGATTCGCCGGTATAGGAAATAAAAATGGCAGGAACGTACAGGGTTTTGCCCGATTCCAATTCTACCACAAACGCAGGTGAAGTAGGGTCCCAAATGGTGTAACCGCGTGCTTCGGCGGTGTTGCGCAGGCCACCGCTTGGAAAGCTGGATGCGTCGGGCTCGCGTTGTACGAGATCGCGCGCGCTCAGCGACTCAATGCCTTGTGTTTCAGCGGTGTAAGCCGGTTTGTAAAACGCGTCGTGTTTTTCGGCGGTGATGTTGGTGAGTGGCTGAAACCAGTGCGTGTAATGGGTAGCGCCAAAATCCATGGCCCATTTTTTCATGCCTTTGGCAACGGTTTCGGCTACTTCGAGGTTGATCACTTCGCCTGTTTTATAAGCCCGTTGGATGGCTTCAAAAGCAGAACTGGGCAGGTATTCCTGCATTTTAGCAAGGTTAAACACGTTTTTGCCAAAAATTTCAGAGATTTTTTTCTGCTCTTTGGTGTAAGCGCCTTTGCCGTTGCCCTGTACTTTTTCCAGGGCTTGTAAACGAATTGACATTTGGTAACGGTTTTATTAAGAATGACAGGGCAGTGCCCCTTGGGTGAATTTGACAAATGAGCGGAAAGGGCATTCCGGCGGGGAATACCATTTCATGTAAGCGCGATATACTTTAGGGATAAAACTGGAAGGCGTGTATAATTTCCCTACAAAATTAGGTCGTCCCTGTAGCCTGCCCCATACCAAAATTTAGTAAAAATCAGTGCCCGCCATTGATCCGTTCTTTCCAGTCGGTCGCCGTTTCTCCGTGTTGCGTCAAGTCAAGTCCTTCAATTTCCTGAATAGGTGATACGCGCATCGGCAACACATAATCAGTGAGCATAAACAGCAAATACGAGCCGCCAAAGGTGAACATGCTCACAATAAACAAAGCCAGTAAATGGAAGTAAAACGTATTGGTGTGGCCATACACGAGCCCTACATCTTTGGCAAATACGGCAGTTAGAATCATGCCCACAATACCGCCTAAACCATGACAAGGAAACACATCCAGGGTATCATCAATGCCGGTTTTGGTTTTGTATTGCACCGCAAAATAGCTGATAATGGGCGCTACAAAGCCGATAAACACGCTTTGTCCCACATTTACATAACCCGCAGCAGGTGTAATGGCGACCAACCCGACTACTGCCCCTACACAGGCACCCACGACGGAACGTTTTCTACCCGTTACGCCATCGAGCATGACCCAGGTAAGCATGGCCGTGGCAGAGGCAAAATTGGTATTGACAAAAGCCGTAATGGCCAACCCATCCGCAGCCAACGAAGAACCCGCATTGAACCCAAACCAGCCAAACCACAACAAACCCGTACCGATTACTACATATGGAATGTTGGTGGGCGTATGTATGTTGCTCACCGTGCGGCGCTGCCCCAAAAACATAGCCCCCGCTAAAGCCGCAAAACCGGCCGAAATATGCACCACCGTGCCACCTGCAAAATCAAGTACGCCCCATTGCCGCAAAAAACCGGATGGATGCCAGGTCCAGTGTGCCAAAGGCGCGTAAATACAAATGGAAAACAACACGATAAATAACATCAGCGACGAAAAACGCACCCGCTCGGCCACCCCGCCGGTAATGAGCGCCGGTGTGATGATGGCAAATTTGAGTTGAAACATGGCAAATAAAGCAAACGGTACTTTAGTCGCAAATTCAGGCCGAACCGCCAGTCCGACTTCCTTAAACATGAAAAAATCGCCCGGATTGCCGATTAAACCGCCCCAATCGCGGCCAAAAGCCAGGCTGAAGCCTACCAGTAGCCATACAAGGCTGACAATACCCAGGGAAATAAAATTCTGGATCAGGGTGGAAATCAGGTTTTTATAACGCACCATGCCGCCGTAAAAAAAGGCCAAACCAGGCGTCATCAGCAACACCAACCCGGAAGCCGATAACAGCCAGGCTACATCGCCCGCCTCCACCGGGTAGGCTGGATTGGGCTCGTTGGCAGTAGTACTAGTTGGAAAAAATACACCAATTAAGGCAATGAGGGCGAGTAAAATAAACGGGATTAAATAGCGATTTTGTGATCGGAGCATAGATAGGTTGGACATGTTAAAGGTAGGGTCGAGTAGGCTTTTGCACAGGGATTATTGCAAACCTGTTGCGAAAACGCTTTTAAACCGCAAAACTATTCCGCACGAACACGATGGCACATACTCAAATTTAGTATTCCTGTTTTAAGAAAATGTAAAGTCCGGCATGTTGAAATTGTTTTTAAACGAACCCTGTACTTTGTTTTTTATCCCGATCAAATCATTCGATATTCGTCCTATTAAATTTCCGTCATGTTCAAAGAACGCGCGCCCCTTACATTTTACGTGCTGGCCATTTCTTTATTGGCGTTTTCCAGCACCCTTGCTTATTTTCTCGCACGGAAGGGGCTGGAAGACCGGGAAAACGACGCCAAAGTGGTCAATTTGGCAGGAAGACAACGCATGTTGAGCCAGCGCATCACCAAAAATTGCCTGGAATTACAGCACCCGGGGACGACCGAACTCGGCCTGCAAACGACGCTGGATGAACTCCGGCTCGCACTCAATGAGTGGCAACAGGCCTACCTTCAATTGCGCGGTGCCGCACCGATTGATCATTTTGTCGTGAAAAATACGGAAGCGGTGCAGTTGCTGTTTGACCGTATTGAGCAACCGTTTCAAAAGATCAAAAATGCAGCCCTGCAAATATTACTTGCTTCCAATCGGGATATACACCCGGCAATCGAAGTGATTTTGCAATATGAGCCGGTTTTTGTGCGCGGTATGGACGAAATTGTGTTGCAATACCAAAAAGAGTCTACCGCCAACATTCAGCAATTGGGCAAGTTAGAAACCTATATCTGGGTTTTTACCCTCACACTGTTGCTCTTGGAGTTGTTTTTTATATTTATCCCCCTCAACCGGCGGATCATCCGTGAATTATCCGAAAAAAATGCGCGCAATCAATTGCTGATCGAAAAACAGCAAGCGCTTGAGAATTCCCTGGATTTGATGCAGCGCATGCAGCAAAACTTATTGGAAGCCGAAAAATTAGCCATGCTTGGCGAAACGGTAGGTGTTATCACCCACGAAATTAATACCCCCATCGGTATTGCCGTTACGGCCGCCTCTTCTTTGCATGAATACACCCAACAACTGGTTGCAGCCTACAAAACGCAACAATTGCGCAAATCTTCCCTGGAAGCGTACGTGACACATGCCACAGAAGGTAGTATGCTCGTGCTGAATAACCTGGAAAAAGCAGCCCAACTGCTGTATGATTTTAAAAATGTCGCCATCCCGCAATTAAGCGGACACAAAGAGCATTTTGATCTCTGTCAATTGATCACCCAGGTTGCCAATACCCTTAGCCCATTTTTTAAAAATACCGCTATTCAATTAACGTTAAACTTACCGCCTAAACTCGAAATAAACAGCCATCCTGGTATTTTTGCCCAAATTATCATGAATTTGGTGACCAATTCTTTGAAACATGGGTTTCCGAATACACCCCAAGCCGGAACGATATCAATCCAATTAACCGAACACACCTACCACCTGCATCTAAGTTATCAGGACAATGGGGTGGGTATTCCCCCTGCCTTGTTGCCCCAAATTTTTGAGCCATTTTTTTCTACCGCAAAACAAAAAGGGGGGAGCGGACTGGGCCTGAGCATTGTGCAACATTTGGTGGTAAAACAATTGGGTGGACTAATTCATTGCAAAAGTGATATCAATGCAGGCGTATTGTTTGAAATTAAAATCCCGAAAATTCAATAATAGGCCGAAAGCCTTTGATGAATAGAAATTGTTGCAGTAAGTATAGTCAACGCAAAATGGTTATGAAAACAGCTGTTTTCTAATCCGTTGATAATCAAATTTTTTATCCATCCATCCTTCAAACCCATTTAAATCTGGGTATAAAATAACCTTAATTTTATATTCTACTGTTTTTGAAGACAAATGGAAGTTTCTATATTTGTCATTGCATACCTTAAACTTAAAACGCATTTTTTGGTATTTTCCAGTGTGATTAGTCGTCGAAGGGTTTAGGTGCATGTGCATAACCAAATGGACGATTTATTGTCTTTTATTCCAGAGTTGGTGCAAACGCCCGGCCAACCAACTGAATTTTGGAATATCTTGATTGTTGACGATGAGCAAAGTGTACACGATGTTACGCATTTTGCCCTCAAAGGTTTTGTTTTTGAAGACAAAGCCTTGCAATTTCATTCGGCATTTTCCGCGCGTGAAGCCCTCGAATTATTAAAAAAAACGCATGCCGATTTTTTTCAGGTTTTGTTGCTGGACATCGTCATGGAGCACCGCAGTGCGGGCATTGAAGTGATCAATTTCCTGCGCAATGAATTGAAAAACAATACCCTGCAAATAGTTGTCCGCACCGGGAATCCGGGCCTGGCGCCAGAAGATTACCTGGTGCACCACTATGAAATTAATGACTATGAGGAGAAAAACGGGCTGACCGTGCAACGCCTCAAAACTTCTTTAACAGCAGCATTGCGGGCCTACCGTAATATTGAAACCATTCAGCACATTGTTGCAAACAAAATTGCCGCATTGCAAGACTTGCGCCAAACGCTGCGCCAGGTAACCTTCGCAACCAACCCGACCAATCCTCCACGCCAAGGCTGGGTAGCGCCCGTTTCTTTGCCCGTTTTTCTGCGCAATACCGCTCCAAACTTCAAACAACCCAGCGTAGATGCCCCTCTGCCAGCGCCCTCTTCCGATATTGGCATGAGTTTGCAGTTTATCCAGGAAAAAATTGCCGCTACCACCCGAAAGGCGATTGCTATTTTTGATTACAACACCAACCAATACCGGTATGTGAGCGATAACATCAAGGAAGTGATGGGGTTTAGCTGGAACGAAATGATCCAAAAACTCCAAACAGGCGGCCATTATTCTCCTGATACACACAAAATAGATCGGGTAAATAAACAACTGACCAAATTATACACCGACGCCAGCAACCCCGAAAAAGCACAGTTTACCGCGATTTTTGATTACCGCCTGACCCTGACACCGCCCCATAATGTCCGCATCCTTGAATACATTACGCCTTTATTGTTGGATGAAAATGGGAATTTGCTCCTTTCTCTGCACGTTTATTCCAATATCAACCACCTGAAAA
The DNA here is from genome assembly GCA_903905445.1 of uncultured Bacteroidota bacterium. Lineage (GTDB taxonomy): Bacteria > Bacteroidota > Bacteroidia > Chitinophagales > Saprospiraceae > M3007. Next base: position 1,703 of record CAIVGO010000211.1, on the reverse strand, counting down.
AGGCCGACGCCAACAGCATTTTATCCGTACAATTGTCTAAACAAAATCATTATTACAGTATTTCTGACTACCGTATGGACGAGATATTTTTTGGGCCACGCGAACAGGAGATTATGGAATATTCAGATAAAAACTTGCTGTCAAAAGAAATTGCCCAGGCCATTAACCTCAGCGTCCACACCGTCGATACCCATTTGCGCAACCTGCGTGATCGGCTGGGCGTCATCAGCACCAATGCTCTAATTAGTTACAGCAAGGAAATCACCCATTTATTTGGACGATAGTGTAAAAACACCTAATGTAGTCAACGCAAAGTGGTTATGAAAATAGATGGCATCTAATCCATGGAAAATCAATTTTTTATCCATTCATCCTTCAAATCAATTTAAATCTGGGTATATATTTGCCTCCTTGGGACGCACATTTATCCGCCCATTTTTTAATTCATGCTGTACTTTTCTCGTTTCGCAACTTTTTGCACTTGCTGCATCCTCCTTACCCTGTATGCTTGTAAAAGCGCAGGAAAACTACCCGTCACCGCTAAAAACACCGATCATTCGGGCATTCCCGACCGCAAATGGTGGAAAGAAGCCGTGGTGTATCAATTGTATCCACGCAGTTTTAAAGACAGTAACGGCGATGGCGTGGGCGATTTGAAAGGCATTATTTCAAAACTGGATTATTTGAAAAGCCTGGGCATTGATGTGATTTGGCTCAACCCCATTTATGCCTCGCCCAACGACGATAACGGGTACGACATCAGCGATTACCGGAACATCATGAAGGAGTTCGGTACCATGGACGACTTTGATGCCCTGCTGAAAGGCATGCACCAACGCGGTATCAAATTGGTGATGGACCTGGTGGTCAACCACAGCAGCGATGAACACGCCTGGTTTCAACAAAGCCGCAGTTCCCGCAATAGTCCCTACCGCGATTATTACCATTGGTGGCCGGCCGAAAAAGGAAAGCCGAATTATCGGTACAGTCTGTTCGACATCAACCATGATGCCTGGAAATACGACACCCTCACTAATGCCTATTACTTGCACTATTTTTCGCGCAAACAGCCCGATTTGAACTGGGAAAACCCCAAATTGCGCCAGGAAATATACGATATTATGAAATTTTGGCTGGATAAAGGCATCGATGGTTTCCGCCTCGATGCGTTTACTTTTTCCGCCAAAGACATTACGTTTCCGCCATTTCCCAAAGGATACGAAAAGGATTTTATGCCCTGGTATTCCATGCAACCCCATTTGCATGAATACCTGCAGGAAATGAACCGCAACGTTTTCAGCAAATACGATGCAATGAGTGTCGCGGAAGGCGCGGGCAATACCGCCCAGGATGCGCATGATCTGGTAGATGCCGATCGCCACGAATTAGACATGGCCTATCCTTTTGAATGCGTGGATATTCCGAAACCTGGCGGGTATAGTCTGGTGCGTTTGAAGGAGGCTTTTAGTCGCTGGGATAGCATTTTTGCCCAAAAAGGCTGGCTTTCGGTGTTTTTGGCCAACCACGATCAGGCGCGTATGGTGAGCCGTTTTGCCAATGATAGCCCTGCTTTTCGCGATTATTCGGCTAAAATGCTCAATACTTTTATCCTCACCATGCGCGGAACGCCTTATTGCTACAATGGCGACGAACTGGGCATGACCAATATCCGTTTTAACAACATTGAGGATTACAATGACATT
>CAIVGO010000210.1 GCA_903905445.1 uncultured Bacteroidota bacterium | reverse complement strand
GCATCCGGCTTATTGTCCATATCCAAATCACCGTACCACAGCAGGCTTACACTGGGACTTTGGTCGGGATATTCAGGTGTTACCCAGGGCGTAAGGTCTTGTCGCGCAGCCGGTTGCGGACCATAATCAACCAAGTATAAATGGTAGTCGCGGATCTGCACAAAGTCGTTTTCAAATTTGGCACAACCTATTGCGGCCAATTGGTAAGCCGCCTTAAAACTGGTATCGTTGGGCTCCTGACCGGGATATATGCTGAGTTGAGAACCCGGAAACAAGCCATCGGCCATGTAAAAATCGCCTATTTTATAGGAACCTAAGGGCCCAACATACCCCGTTTTCAGGGTTGCTGTGGTGCCAATCAGGAATTTACTCTGCTCTTTTTGGTCGGTTTTAAGCACTTTTACCTTCGTGCCATACATTTCACTGTATTCTTCCAAAATCTTAGGGGATACTTTCCGTATCTCATCCGAAAAAGTGTCTCGGGTAAACACACCGTACCAGTTGAGCGGTGGAATGCTTTCTATGATATCGTCTTCATATAACAATTGGTAGGTTCCTTCCAAGTAAGCGCCAAAGGCATAACCTGTTTTGTCTTTATAACGCACTTTAAACCACGGTGCATAAGGAGCGCTGGTATCAGCCTGCACATATTCTCCATTGTTGTGTGCTTCCACGAAGGTGACAATGTTACCGCGAGAAAGGGTGGTGATTTTACGGGAGGATAAATCGGGCGCTTCCCGCAAATTCAAAGCTTGTGCGGTGACGATAAACGCCTCAGGAAAAAAAGGGACATATTGTGCCGAAAGGGGCCCCGTTGCCAAGAGTAGAGCGAGCAGTAATAGTTGTGTTTGCATATCAAACAATATTACTATTCAAAAGTATGCCAGTTTGAAAAACGAGACACAATTTAATGTAGTAACAGTACTCTAAAGCCAAAAATGCCTACACGCATGGGCAATAAAATCGGATCCCCAGGCTTGGTGAGCGGATAATAAGCCTGGCTTTTGTACCGAAATTGGCGCAATGCTCCCTGGTCTCTTACTTCTAATAAATAACCTTGTTGCTGTATACGTTGATGCAACATCATACCATATGTCGATGATGTATAGGGTTTTTCAGTCAAAAATTCAAAAGAATGGTATTCCGTACGCCCAAGTCCGCGGTTGAGTAAACTACCCAACAGCGGACTCAGGAATATCGTAAAAATCAAGACGCTGAAAAACTCTGGCAAATGCAATTCTAATGGTAAAAATCGCGCCCGAAACGCATAAAAAAGACCGCCGCTGATCACCAATCCGATTAAAATGGACAGCCCCACCAGCATTTGCGCGTGGATGGTGTTAGAAAACACCCCAAACTCCAAAGTATACAGTCGAATCACGCCCAACACGCCTAATACGGCCGCGATTGCGATGAATCGAAATTTCCAGGATAAGGTGTCATCTGCCATTGCTCAAAAGTACGATTTAATTGAATAAATCGCGCATGTCGTCATCGTCTTCTGCATCTAACTGGCCCGCCAAGTAGTCCTTAAACTGCCATTTATTGTCGAGGAATTCTTTGCTCAACACCTCCGCTTCCGACAAACCATGCAACACCAATTCCATAAAGGTGTACACTTCGGTTTCGTCTACTTTCGACGCTTCTACTAATTTGCGCAAACCTGCCACCTGCTCTAATTCCTGGTAAAATTTGTTGTTCGGTAAATCTACCAGCAAATCAACTTTATTGCCAGCCGCAAACCAGGCTTTGATGACCCCATAAGGATCGCGCTCTTGTCCGCGTTTCAATTTGGCCGGATTCGGAAAGCGCTGCAAAAACATTTTTTTCAAGGCTGCACCGATGATGGTCAACGCCACTACATGCGCTCCTTCCTGCTCACCCTCATACACCATTTCCACCTTTCCGGTCAACGCAGGTACCACGCCCCAAAAATCAGATATCCGCGCGGTGGTTTTATCTTCTTCATTGCGCATCATGCGGCGCTCGGCCGTAGAATACAGGTTTTCGTATGCGCTGATGGTCAGACGCGCACTCACACCACTTTTTTTATCCACAAACTCGCTTTCGCGGGCACTGAAGGCAATTTCCTCAACCAGGTCTTTCAAGAACTCAGGCACCCGAATTTTTGAACTTTGTTCGGCCGGAATATTGGCTTCCTGTGCGGTAATGCGCCGACCAACATCGATAGAAGTCGGGTAGTGGGTCGTAATCTGACTCTGAATCCGGTCTTTCAACGGGGTGATGATGCTGCCACGGTTGGTGTAATCTTCCGGATTGGCCGTGAAAATAAACTCAACATCCAGCGGCAAACGCAATTTAAAACCGCGAATTTGCATATCGCCTTCTTGCAATACATTGAACAGCGAAACCTGAATACGTGCCTGCAAATCGGGCAACTCATTGATTACAAACAAACAACGGTGCGCCCGTGGAATCAACCCAAAGTGAATTACCCGTTCGTCGGAATAAGGCAAACGCAAATTGGCCGCTTTAATCGGGTCCACATCGCCCACCAAATCGGCAATACTTACGTCGGGGGTAGCCAGTTTTTCCACATAACGCTCATTGCGGTGCATCCAGGTTACCGGCGTGTCATCGCCTTTTTCAGCAATCAGATCAATGGCAAAACGGCTGATCGGGTTCATCGGATCGTCGTTGAGTTCGCTGCCCGCTACAACCGGAATATATTCGTCGAGCAGGTGCAGCAACATCCGCGCAATCCGCGTTTTCGCTTGTCCACGCAATCCCAACAACAGAATATTGTGCCGGCTCAATACCGCACGCTCAATATCTGGCAGCACAGTATCGTCAAAACCAAAGATTCCAGGGAAAATGACTGCTTTGCTTTGTATTTTCTGAATCAAATTGGCGCGTAATTCATCTTTTACGCCGCGTGGCTGATAGCCGCTTTCGCGTAATGCGCCCAGGGTAGTAATTGTTTGGATGTCTTTCATACAAGCGGAAAAACAGTGGAAAATGCTTTTTGTTGCCGCGTTTTGAATTATTCAAATAAAATTATTCTACTCGGTTCTTTTTTTACCCCCCATGACTTTTTTTCCCCGACTGTCTTTCAACACCGCGATCCCTGCATTGAGTTCAAAACCAAGCAACAAAATCATGCAATTCAACTGAATCCACACCATCAACACGATTAAAGTACCGATGGAACCGTACAGTTTGTTGTAATTGCCAAAATTGTCTACATAAAAGGAAAAGCCCCAGGAACTGAACACCGAAAGTACGGTCCCCACAGTAGCACCTGCATTAAAAAACGGAATGGGCCGCCGAATGGAAGAGCCATACCGGTAAATGGTAGAAAAAATGGTGTAAAACAGGCCCAATACCACTACCCAGCGAAAGGCAAAAAAGGTAAGGCGGGTAAGGAAGTCGGCCTTGATGTAGGAAAATACAAAATGCAAAATGGGTTCACCCAGAATGACCAACACCACCGATGCAACCAATACAAAGGCCAACAAAAAGGTAAGCTGGATGGCGATCAGGCGTTTTTGAAAACCGGTACGCCGTTTAAAGGTTGCGGTATAATCCTTTTCCAGGCCTTTCATCATCGATAACATGCCGTTTGATGCCACCCAAATAGCCAGTAAAAAACCAAAAGACAATAACCCACTCCTCGGTTTAGTCGCGATGTCCTGAATGGTTTGCATCAGCATTTTACCGGCCTCACCTGGCATGATTTCATGGATGGAATCGTACAGGATTTCATCAAAAGCCTGGTACAAGGGGGTATAAGCCAACATGGTGAATAACACGATGATGGAGGGGAATATGGCTAAAAAAAAACTAAAAGCCATACTGTTCGCGCGGGTAGTAATGGCGTCGCTGCGGGTTTCTTTTTCAATAAATACGATCAAATAATACAGCGGAACCCGTTTCAGCCCCGGAAACGAATGCGTTTTTGCCCAATCGACTAATTGAAGCCACTTCGGATGGTACTTGAAAAAACGGCGAACACGCCCGGCAAAATTGGTCTTACGCATAATAGGCCGCTATTCAGTGTTTGTATTGTTCTCAAAAGCGGGTCGGAGCCGTTCCAACAAAAATTCAGGCGCCATGACCACTTTTTTGCTTTTTGCCTCGAAAAAACACAGCCTTACCCGACCGGAATTAACCAATTTGCGTTTTTCATTCAATATTTCTACATGAAAAGTGATGTGCTCATCGGGCATTTCTTTTAAAGTACTGCGCACGGTGAGCAAATCGTCGTAATAAGCCGGACGAACAAAACGCATTTCAAGGCTCACCACAGGCAACCAAATTCCGTGCACCTCCTCCAATTCTTTATACGACAAACCTAAGGATCGGATCAGTTCTACCCTGCCTACCTCGAAATATTCAGCATAATTGCCGTAATAAAGGTACCCCATTTGATCGGTCTCGCCATAACGCACCCGGATCGTAACTTCGTGGCTATACATGGTGTAAAATATTAACGTACAATGGGTAAAACAACGGACGAAGTGTTGCGCCCACTCCGGTAAATGCGATGATTGGCTTTGACAAAATCTTCGTCTTTTGCTTCATTGATGTTTACAAACTTCTGCGGATTGCGATCCATCAGCGGAAACCAGCTGCTTTGTACCTGAATCATCAGTTTGTGCCCCGGTAAAAAAGTATGGGCTACATCCGGCAAATCAAACTTGATGCGCTGAATGGTTCCCTCATACAAAGGCTCCGGCTTTTCAAAACTATTGCGATACCGCGCCCGCATGATTTCACCCCGCACCAGCATTTGATAGCCGCCCATGGGCAAACCGTTGTCCACCAAAGAGAGGGTGTCGGGGTACACGTCGATCAGTTTTACTACAAAATCGGCATCGGTGCCGGTGCTACTTACATAAAGATCGGCCGTTATAGTGCCATCCAAGGCAAGCGGTTTGTTCAGTATTTCTGTTTCATATACCAGCACATCGGGTCGGCGGGCGGCAAAACGCTGGTCATCGCACATGTAAGTGCGTGTGCGTTGCAGGTGTACGTCTTCTGTATAAGGCACCGGTTTATTCGGATCGCTTACATATTCGTCAAAACCAAGGGCATTTTTGGGCATTTCAGGCGAGATTCGACCTTTTTCCTGAAAATAATAGGGCGTCATTTGTTTATCAAAAGGCGGCCATTGGCTCCAGGTTTTCCACTTATTTTCTCCGGTTTGAAAAACGTAGGCATCAGGCAAATCCATCGTGCCGTTGTCTTTCAAATAGTATTCAAAAAAGGGCAATTCGATGTTTTTTCGGTAAAAAGCCGAAGTTTGTTCTTTAAAATCTACGTGCCCCAGCCGATCGCCGCCCGTACGCGCCCAGCCACCGTGTACCCAGGGGCCCATGACAATCCGGTTGCTATGTGCCCGCGGATTCTGTTTTTCTATGGCCTCATACACACGCCAGGCACCATAGCAATCTTCGGCATCGAACAAGCCGCCCACCGTGAGTACAGCAGGCTTTATGTTGCGCAAATGCGGCCGAGGGTTGCGTGCCTGCCACCAAGCATCGTAATCGGGATGCGCCATCAGATCGTCCCAAAAAGGAACACTATCACGGATGAATTTGGCCTTGTAATTGGGCAAAGCGCCCATTTTCAGGTAAAAATTGTAATTATCGGGAGTATTCCAGCCCTTAAATGGCCTGCCGTGGCTGGTTTCCGGGCCTTTGCGGGGCAAACCAAAGCCCGCAGCATAATAAAATCCGAAGGCATCCATGAGGCAAAGAGCGCCATTGTGGTGAAAGTCATCGCCTAAAAACCAATCAGTTACGGGTGCCTGTGGCGAAACGGCTTTGATCGCCGGATGCTCAGCAAGAATGGCCATGGTCGCGTAAAAACCCGGATAAGAAATGCCGTACACCCCTACCCTGCCGTTGTTGTTGGGCACGTTTTTGAGCAGCCATTCCACCGCATCATAAGTGTCGCTGGCTTCGTCAACATCCGTTTTTGCCTTTTTTTCGGGATTAAAAGGGCGCACATCTACAAAATCGCCCTCGCTCATGTAACGACCGCGCACATCCTGATACACAAAAATATAGCCTGCGCGGGCGAGTTCCATGTTTTGAAAGCCCGTGCGAAACGCATCTTTTCCATAAGGATTGCAAGAATAAGGTGTGCGGTTCAGCAGGATCGGGTATTTTTGATCGGCATTTTTAGGCGCATAAATGGTTGTAAACAACCGAATCCCATCCCGCATCGGGATTTGCACTTCTTTTTTTGTGAAATTATCCCGGATAAACGCGCTGTCCTGCGCAGGTGTTTGGGCAAAGAGGATTTGCGCGCACAAAACCGCGCTGAGCAAACAGAAAAGTCGAAGCATACTAAATACCATTACACTAAGAAGAAAAATGACGGACTGGATGCAAAGTCAATTTAATTGAATTCCAACAGCCGCAGAAACGGCCCAAAAGTCAGCATTTTTAGAATAAGTAAAGTATTTTTTTAGCCAATTTTGGGTAAGGTTGGGAAAACCCTGGTTTCAAGCCAGCGTCTATGCACGGAATCGCACTATAATTTTAGAAATTTTTATTCCGCGCAGGTTTAAGGCAAACTTAAGGCACAGATTTTACACGGATTATTGCTGCGTAAAATCTGTGCTAAAACATTGAATAAGATTGAAATAACGCTAAAATCAAAAAAATCTGTGTAAATCTGCGCAATCTGTGGTAAAAACCACCTTTTATCGAGCCACCACAAACAAATTACTGCGCCGTTTACCATTCACTTCCAGCATCGCCACATAAACACCCGGTGTAAGCGCGGTGGTAGACAGTTGTTTGGTAAACGGACCTTGCAGAACCGTACCGAGGTACATTTTTAACTCCATTTTACCCTCCCGATCGGCAATTGTCAGAGAAGCCTCCCCCGTTTCCGGCATTTCCCAGGTAAAAAAGGTTTCCGTTTGGGCCGGATTGGGGGAAATGGAGAAATCGACTCCTTTGGTATTGCGCGGGTTGTGTGTGGCCACTGGCTGGTTTACTTCCCGTTTGAGATAAGCAATCCAGGGACAAAAACTGCCTACCGTTCCAATCCAGTACGAAGTATCCAACTCCACATGGGAGTATGGGAGGCCATCGCACAATTCGATGGTTAAATCATTCAGTCCCCATTGATCGGGTACCAAGTGCCAGTTGAACCAAAAATTACCATTATGGTTAAAACCTCCGTTGCCCCCAACCAAGGTTCCGTAGATGAGTTTGAAACGTTCAGAGACGGGCAAGGCCAATTCCGCATCAATATCGGCCAGCAAAAGTGGGTCGCTGGCAGCAACTACAAAACTGGAATCCCGCCAATCAAACCCGCCATTCGGGTCGAGGCGTACGGCTACTTCAAAATAACGCATGTTTTGAGCCGCAAGATGGGTGGAAAGCAAGGTGGCACAAACAAACAGGAATGTTTTCATGGAGATGGTAGTTTTAAATTGATAATAAACCCAGATTTAAATGGATTTGAGGGATAGATGGATAAAAAAATTGATTTTCACTGGATTAGAAGACAGCTGTTTTCATAACCACTTCGCGTTGGCTATATGTTGCTGGTTCCTTTGACTAAAATAACGTGTAGCGTTTAACGAACGTTGGGCACCACCCGGTTAAGCATAAGTTAAGGGCCTGTTATGAAAATCTTTCCTATTTTTACCAAAAAAAGCGCTTTATGCATCGCAATCGGCTGTTATTTATCGTAATTTGTTTGTTTTGTGCCTTGGGCGTTTGTGCGCAAAGTAATTTACCTGCCTGGAACACCGAGCGTTTGCAGCACACCCGCAATGCCATGTGGGTATTGGGTGGTTGGGCCAGCGCAAATGTTTTGGTGGGCGCAATTGGCCTCAGTCGGGCAAAAACGCCGCAAAACCGGGCTTTTCACCAAATGAACCTGGGTTGGGGGGTGATCAACCTGAGTTTGGCGGCTTCGGGTATTTGGACTGCCACGCATACCGACCCTGCGCAATTGGACTGGTTACAGAGTATGAATGCCCAGCAAAAGTTGCAACGCATCTTTTTGTTCAATGCCGGATTGGATGTCGGATATGTGATGG
>CAIVGO010000209.1 GCA_903905445.1 uncultured Bacteroidota bacterium | reverse complement strand
TTCACTCTACGGGATATTTTTCGCGCAGATGCAACACAGATGTATTTTCGCAGATGTTACGCAGATTTTTCAGTGTAACATCTGGCCTTTTTTTCTGCGTACCATCTGCGCGAAATAAAAATGTCCAGTAGTTTGGCGGCGGTATTGAGCGTAGAAGAACGAAGACCAAGCGACACGAAAAAGTAACAGGCTCAAAATTATTTGCTTTTCGCCATGTTGTAAACGCTAAAAATTTGATTAGGTCGCTTACAGATGCACAAACCCCCATGTTGTGCGTTCGAACTATTTCAGCTTCGTATCTATAAACCTTTCTTTTAGCAGCTGATTAGCCCGCTTTTTCAATGGGTTCCCGTGCCCAAAAACAGCTTGCTCAAAGGGGAAATCTGCCACTTTCAAAATAGATGCTCGTGCTAAAGCCCTATCCTCATTAATGGTCGCATAGCTTAATCCCATGACGTTTGAACAGATATCACCTGCTATTAATATTCCATCCTGGGGCAGTAAAAATGATACATGACCAGCACAATGTCCTGGTGTATGAATAACTGCTATATCATTGGCAAATGGAAGTATTTCCCCGTCTCCTATGGTTTTATCCACAGGAAAAGATTCGTATTTCGTGCCTCCTGGTCTAATGACGAAACGATAGACGAGTCTCGGAATAATGCCCGGCGTAACCGTAATTCCATCGTATCCAGCTTCCCCTTTGGCAGTTAGGGCAAGGTCGGCAGCATGGACATACACCTTCGCGCCTGTACGCCTGCTTATCTCCGCAGCACTACCCGCATGGTCAACATGACCGTGGGTAAGGATTAAATGCTTGATATCTGCTGGGTCATGACCAGTTCGTTGCACGCCCTCCCATATAGCGTCCGCTTTATTGGGCCATGCAGCATCAACCAATACCAATCCATCATTGGTTTTAATCAGAAAGACATTAACTATCCCGATTTCAATTTGCCAAAGGCGCGTTGAGACTTGCATTATCTTAGACATAGGGTATAAAATCATTTTGTTCGGCACTTCTGTCATCGGTTGCCTCTAAAACCGTTACGGTCTTTTTGAAATAGACGAATAATACTGGTTTCATTGTTGTCATAAAAGCGGCAATCCCAAAGCAAACATACTACCTACTTCTAATAAATCCCCCAAACCGATCGGTTATTCAGCGGGTCTATTTTTTTTGATCCATCTATTCTTCAAATCCATTTAATTCTTGGTATATGGTATAAAGTCTTCCTGTTTGGTAAAATACTCTAGTCCTAAAACTAATAACATCGAGCTTATATTATATACTTTCTGCATGATCATCGCCAAACCCAAATAACCAAAACCATAAAAGGTAAAGAAAACGTAATAAGTCAATAAGCAAATAACACAGCACCATTTAAGTACATGCAGTTTTGACTTTAGGACAAATACCGTAATAACAAATAAACCAATCAATGTTAAAATGATCGATAGGACGCCCAGGTCATGCAGGGGTGTTGCGATTAAGAAAATCAGTATTATGTTCGCAATGCCTATACATTTTAAAATAATAGCCCATTGTTTGGATGCGATCTTTTTTGACATGTTGATAAAAAAGATTCCATAACCAACCGCGAGGAATGCCATTCCAATAAGTGCCCAAATCCTGCCAGGGTTTTCTGAACCATTGAGCGCTTTTGGTGCAAACAAATTGCTTAGGAAATTTTTTGACCAGTCAAACCCGATAGCATTTTTGTCCACCAAGGAGCCGCCGGGGTAAAATAAGGATGCTATTACGATGAACATCATGGAAATGACCAAGCATATCAAAACCGAATGTTTCTTAAGTATTTGCTTCATTGTTAAACTTTGCATTTGTCGACTAAGTGATGGGTTGTTTGTAGCAAGTTCGTTTGCAAGGACTTTTAACTATTCTCCCATGTTCCTTTCCCACTACCTACCAGTTTATCCAATGCTTTCTCTGCGCGATTTTTGAGATTTATCCTGTCCAGAACTTCTCTCAAGATCAGTTCTAACTCAATCTGATCTAACTTGTTGATTTCCAATAGTAATGCTTGCCCCTTGGTCATAGTTGTATTTTAAATCTTAGTGAAAAATACAAAATTTCCACTTATTTAGTTCCTGGTTGTGTTCTTTTTTTTCATCGTACCAACCTGCAAATGCTTGACCTACAAATGCTTGACCTACAAATGCACGACTTCTCCGAAGTCGTGAGCGGGTTCGGTCTTTGTATCTTTTCTACAAATGCATGACTTCTCCGAAGTCGTGCGTGGGTTCGGTCTTTGTATCTTTTCAACAAATGTTCGACTTCTCCGAAGTCGTGAGCGGGTTCGGACATTGTATCTTTTCTACAAATGTTCGACCTCTCGCGAGGTCGTCGCGTTGCCCAATGATTTATTGATTTAAAACCATTTCCTTAAAAAGATACCTGGAGTCTT
>CAIVGO010000208.1 GCA_903905445.1 uncultured Bacteroidota bacterium | reverse complement strand
CTGAAAAATACCTTCGTTCACGTGACAAAGAATTTTCACCTTTTGACTTTACGACTTCTTCTTTAGGCATGCCCAAATTTAGTTGATTTGTGAGTTGAATTTCAACTCCTTTTTGTCAACCATATTTGGGCATGTCCAACTTATCACTTATCACTTATCACTCCTCACTCCTCACTCCTCACTCCTCACTAAACATGCTTCCCCGCCCCAAACACATGCAACAAATAAGGAAACACGGCATCCATGCTTTCCTGGGCGCCTTTGGTGGAGCCGGGCAAGGCCAAAATCAGCAGTTTGTTTCGGTAGCCCACGACGCTGCGCGAGAGCATGGAATAGGGCGTGCGCTGCTGACCGTACGCGCGGATGGCTTCCGCGATGCCCGGAATTTCGCGGGTAAGCAGGGGACGCACGGCCTCCGGGGTGACATCGCGCGGGGCTAATCCGGTGCCCCCCGTAATGATGAGCATTTGAAAATCAGCGGCTTCCAGTTGGAGTATTTTGGATTGTATGATGTCGATTTCGTCGGGAATAACGCTGTATTCTTCCACCGGTATTTCCAGGCTGCTGAGTTTGGCGATAATGGCCTTGCCGGCACGGTCTTCTTTTTTGCCTTGAGAAACGGTATCGGAACAGACAAGTACGGCAGTGCGCGGCTTTTTTTGACTTAATTCACCGTATTGGGTTTTGCCGCCCGTTTTTTTCAATAGTTTGACGGCATTGATTTCGATATGCGGATCGAGGGGCTTGAGCATGTCGTACACGGTTACGGCTGCGACTGTTGCGCCATACATCGCTTCTACTTCCACGCCGGTTTTGTAGATGGTTTTTACTTCTACTTCGAGGATAATAGACAAGCCTTCCACGCGAAAATGCAGGGCAGCAAACTCTACGGGCAGCGGATGACAATCCGGAATGGTATCGCTGGTGCGTTTAATACCCAATAATCCGGCCGTTTTAGCCATTTCGAACACATCGCCTTTGGGTACCCGTTTTTCAAGCAAGGCATCAATGGTGCTTTGCTGGCTTACTTGTACCGTCGCGGTCGCGCAGGCGTAACGCAGGGTGTGTATTTTATCGGTGATATCGCGCATCGCTTACGTTTATTGATTGGTTTTCCATTGATGGGCATCATCTTCCAATATTTCTTTGCCCCAAACCGGCAATTCTTTTTTTATGCGTTCCACGATTTCAGTACAAGCTTCGATGGCAGCTGCTCGGTGCCGAGAAGTAGTCATCACAAACAAACAAATTTCGCCCACCGCAATCGTACCTAAGCTGTGGTGTACATGCAGACAATGCAGCGGGTATTTTGCAAAAATAGCCTCCCGAATTTCATGGTATGCCTCCAAAGCCATTTCCGGATAAGCCGTGTATTCGATGGCACGCACGGATTTGCCTTCCACCACATCGGCGCGCACTTGTCCAAGAAAAATGGAATGCGCCCCTGCATCGGCTTGGGTGTGGTGTTTGGCGATGACCGAGGCAATAAAATCGGGCGCTACAGGACCTTCGACAAATGGATTTTTTCGCTTTTTTTCAGACATGGTGGATGTTTTTAGCATTATCCTCCCGCAAATGGGGGTAAAAGCGCTATTTCTGCCCCGGGTCGCAAAACCTGGTCGGGGGCTGCTATGGTTTTATCGACGGCTATGGCAAAGGTATAATCCTGCAAGGATGGAAAACGGAGGTATAAAGCGGCCAGCAAAGACTTTGTATCAGGCAAAGGATCAATTTCCAAAGCGCTACAACCCGTGGCTTCGGCAATCATGCCAAAAAACTTGATTGTTTGATGTAAATCGCCGGGCGTGTTGACATTACGCAAACTTTCCTGCCACGCTTCCAGGTTGATTGTTTGCACGCCCGGAGCCGCACAATTCAGATAATCCTGCATTTTATAAGCACCATTATGCAAGGCATCTTCCAAACTAGGCAAACAAATTTTACTATACACGGCAAAAAGCGGTTCCAACTGACCCGCAATTAAACCTACCGTAACACCATGATTTTCTGAATGTCGTGCTGTTAAATGTTGAATAGCATCCACTTGAACAGAAGGCATGTCGCAAGCCAAAACCAAGTTATGGTCGCGTTCACTGTGCATCAAACCAGTGTAAATACCACCCATGGGGCCACAATCCGGGATGATATCTGCAAAAACAGGATAATTAAATGCCTGATAGGCAGGGGCATTGGCCATAATAATTATCGGACATTGCAGCGGAGCAACCACTTCGAGGATATGCTGCACCATGGGTTTGTCTTGCAGCATCAATAAACCTTTATCCTGGCCCATGCGCGTGCTTTTACCACCCGCTAAGAGGATGATACCCAGGCGATTAAGATCCATACGACATTGTACTTAAGGGTAAAAGATGTACTTCCGTCAGGTCCCCCACTGCGTAAGAAGTTTCAGCCGGGATAAATGCCAACGCATTCGCCATGGCAAAAGAATGCAACATGTCAGAACCTTGTTTATCCAGGATTTGTACTTGGCCATCTGCTACTTTTGCCTTCAAAAACAAGGCACGGTTTGCCTGATTTTCGACGGGTTGCAGCAAGGGTAAAAATTGAACGGGCAACAATACCTTTTCATGGCCTTTCATTTTTAACAAACAAGGTCTTACATATTCATAAAAACAAGTAAGTACAGCTGCGGGATTTCCCGGAAGGGCAAACACCGTTTTATGGTTCAACTTTCCAACGAACAAAGGTTTGCCCGGTTTTTGAGCCACTTTATAAAACAGGGTTTTTACCCCTAATTCGGCGAGGGCAGGCCCCACAAAATCATATTCCCCAACTGAAATCCCCCCGGTTATGATCAAAACATCTACTTTTTCGAGTAAATCGGCGATTACCCGACGTGTTTCTGCTGCATCATCCGCAACCGATATTGCGTACGAAGCCGAGATATTCAATTCATGTATAGCTGCCTCCAATAAAATCCTATTAGATTCATAAATTTCACCCGGTTCCAGGTCGTGCTCTGAAGTTTGCAATTCATTTCCGGTTGTTAAAATTGCCACGCGCACCGGATCATATATGTTTACGAACCTGACCCCCATACCGGCCAAAAAACCAAGCGCGGCCGGATGCATGAATTGCCCTGCCTCCAAAACCCGTTCACCTTCCCTAATTTGGGAGCCTTGGTATCGGATATGGTTGCCTTTTTTCAATTCCGAGGCTTCAACGACTACTAGTTGCCCGTTTTGCACTGCTTTTTCCTGTATCACTACGGCATCTGAACTAGCAGGCACCCAGGCACCCGTGAAAATACGCACACACTGTCCAGGCAAAAGTTCAATCAAACGCGTATCACCTGCCTGCACACTATCAATACAAGAAAAAGTAGTGCTTCCATCCGAATTGAAACAAACCGCATACCCGTCCATGGCCGACATATCAAACATGGGCAAATCCACCGGAGCATACACATCGTCGGCAAGTACAGATCCCAAGGATGATGAAATTTTCCAATATTCCCAACCAAGCACCTGGGTGGCGTCCAACAAAATCTTTTGTGCTGTTTTTGGATCAATCATGATAAGGTAACCTTGAGTTCCACCACAAAATACGCACCTTTTTTGCCGGCTTCCAAATGGTGTTTGCCCGGATACAACAAATCCAGTTGGCGTTGCACATTGGGCAGGCCGATTCCTTCCGAAGAAGGTGGCGGCGGTGTTTCCCAGTCAATCGTATTTTTTACCGAAAACACCAATTGATGCGCTTTTAATTCCAAGTGGATCAATATTTCCACCGCACCGGTCATCGCGCCAGCGCCGTGTTTAAAGCTGTTTTCGACAAAAGGCAGCATCAACAAAGGGGTGATAAGTACACCCGGCTCATCTATATTTTCCTGATAATCAACCGTTAAACGATCATTGTAACGCAATTTCTCCAAGGCAATATAATCCTGAATCACCTGTGCTTCCGATTCTACCGGAATCCTGGGCGCCCGACATTCATACAACACAAAACGCATTATTTTAGACAGCATCATGACCGCATCAGCCGTGAGGTCCGATTTCTTGCGCGCCAGGGCGTACAGGTTATTGAGGGTATTGAACAAAAAGTGCGGGTTGGTTTGTGCCCGCAAAAAACTGAGTTCGGACTCGAGTTTTTCGCGAATCAATTGTTGTTCTATTTCCAAACTTTCAAACTGCAAACGCACAAACTTGATCGAACAAGCGGCAGCCAAGGTAATGAAGCAATCAAATGCCGTGAGCAACAAGGTTTTAGCATCCCAAAAGCCCATCGTTTGACCATGTAAGTACAGCGGCGCATACAGATAATCCATTACCAAACGGTATAAAATCATGCAAACCACAAAGGCCAACAGTAAAATACCCAACAGTTTGCTGAGCTTACTGCGTTCCATGTACAAAGGAATAACCTGGTAAAACACAAAATAGGTCAGCGCAATTTTTACAGGCAAAGAAAAACTTTCTGCAACCAAAGCCTGCCCAAACGCCCGCTCCAGATCACCCTCATATCCGAATAAAATATCCGATAAAAGGGCATTTAAAGGCAGGTAAACCGCCCAAAACAACACATGCAATCCTATTCTATTCCAATGTAATTCGTTCCAATTAAGCATTCCATTCAATCGTTTCAAATCCGGGTGTAATCGACAACGTATAAAGTGAACGGTCGCGCAGTCGAATTTCCTTGATCGGCATTTCTACCCCGTCTACCGTGCAACGTTTCAAAAACGTAGGGAATCCGACCAAATAAACTTTCACCGCAGAATAGGTAGGAATATAGGTTCCTTCTACGCGTTGGCGCAAGGTAAATTTGGTATCGGTGCCCGCCGTTTCAAAATATTTCAAACTGTACATTTCGTTCAAATAATCGTAACCATCCCCCGAATCTTCATACAAATGGCTCTTTTCTGTGCCATTTTTGTAATAAACATACAGGGTCAACTCTTCAATGGGCTTTTCGCCGGTCCATTGCATCACCGGATAAATGGGCAAAACGGCTCCTTCCCGGATAAAAAATGGCACTTGATCGGGCATCACATTAACAAACATTTCTCCCGACGCCGGATGGCCTGTCCAGAAATAATACCAATTTCCTTTAGGCAAATACACCCCTTGGCGCTGCACCTTGGGTTGTATTACCGGACTCACCAGCACGTGTTCACCAAACAAGAAATCGCGTTCTTGCTCGAATAATTTGGGGTCGTTTTGATCGGCAAAAACCAGGTGCCGCAACACGGGCGTTCCGTCCTGGGCGCTGCGCCACAATGCGGTATACAGGCAAGGTAATAGATGGTAGCGCAACTCGATGGCTTTTTTCGCCAAATCGGTCCATTTCTCCCCGAAAGACCAAGGTTCCTGGTCTGTTTGGTGTAAAACGGGGTCTGTCAATTGTGCCTCTTCTGCGGGCATTGCATCGCCACTTTCATGATGGCCCATGCTGTGCACCCGCATTAATGGATGAAAAACCGACAGTTGTAACCAGCGCACAAACAACTCTGCCTCGCAGGAACCCGCAAATCCGCCAATGTCTGTTCCACAAAACGAAAACCCGGAAACGGATAGCCGCTGACATTGAATATTGGCAACTTGCAAATGCTCCCACTCCGAAAAGTTATCGCCCGTCCATACCGCTGCATAACGTTGGCCGCCGCTAAAGGAAGCACGGGTAAGTAAATAGGGCCGTTTTTCGGGCTGCAGGGTCCGGAAACCATCCCATGAAGCCCGGCTCATCAACAGGCCATATACATTATGAATCTTTCGGTGACTGCTTACTTGTCCATCCCCATCGTGCATCACAAAATCGGGCAGTGTTTTATGGTTCACATGAAACACCGCAGGTTCATTCATATCATTCCAAAAACCGGCCACGCCTTGCTCTTGGTATAATTCGGTGTACAAATTGCCCCACCATTTGCGCACTTGGGGGTTAGAATAATCCGGGAAAGCACAAAATCCTGGCCAAACGGGCGCTTTTGCTACTCCGCCATCGGCAGTACGCACAAACATTCCTTTGGCCATACCTTCCTGATATACAGCATAGTCCGGATCTTCCTTGATGCCGGGATCGATCATTACCACCGTTTGGAACCCGATTGCCTTGAGTTCGGCAATCATTTTTTTGGGATCCGGGAAATGCGATTTATTCCAGGTAAAACACCGGTAACCATCCATATAATCAATATCCAGATAAATGGCATCACACGGAATTTCCAGGTCTCTGAATTGCTGGGCGATTTCAAGCACTCGGCTATAGGGGTAATAACTCCAGCGGCATTGGTGATATCCAATGGCCCACATGGGTGGTAGTTGTAATTTGCCTGTCAGGCGGGCATATGTGCGTGCAACCTCCTGTAAACCAGGCCCATACATAAAATAATAATCCATGGTACCGCCATCAGCACTTATGATGG
Organism: uncultured Bacteroidota bacterium; assembly: GCA_903905445.1. Taxonomy (GTDB): domain Bacteria; phylum Bacteroidota; class Bacteroidia; order Chitinophagales; family Saprospiraceae; genus M3007. The sequence goes on along the minus strand of CAIVGO010000208.1, from coordinate 5,742 downwards.
TGGTATCCGGATCGGTATTTCCGAAGTCGAAATGTGACTTGTAGGTATTGTCTAAATAAATACCATACGCAATACCTTGATTTAAAGCATAATAAAACGGAACAGCGCGGTAAAGCGGGTCTGTTTCCCGGCCAAAACCAAAGGCGTCGGAGCACCAGTTCTCAAATTTTTTACCCGAAAGGTTGGTGCCGCAGGTTTTATCGCCCAGGCCATAAATCAGTTCTTTGCGGTGCAATTTTTTTTCAACCCGAACATCACACCAGCCGTTCATGATGGTGCGTTTGGCCGAATAGCCTGCTGCATCTTCACAAAGCACGCGGTCGTCGAGGTCATAAAATTTCACCCGCAGCCCCGATTTGGAAACCACCACTTGCAACTGTTCAGAAACAATCAAGTATTCGTTGTCATTTTCATGCAGGGTTACATTTACCTTTTCTGCTTGAAAATCGGGATCCAGGGCATAAGAAAAATCGGGTGCAAAAAGTCCGTCAACGGCATAGCGCAACCGGATGATACCCGGTGTGTACACTTGAACGCGCAAGGCGATGCCATTTTGGCAAACAAACTCATAGGCGCCATCACGCCAACGCACGGTAGCGAGCTCGTCGGGTGTAACTACCTGATATACATCATCATAACGCATACTGACATCTGCGTCTGCAAATGCAATTTCTTTTACTACTTCCGGTATCGGAAGCAAAGGGGTAAGATCCTGCTCTTCTGTCATAGGGATTGTGCTTCGAATTCAGCCCCAAAAATGCGGTGAATTTCGGAGAAATCAGGTATAAATACCTACAATAAAGGCCCCCCCATTCCTGGAGGAGCCTTATTGCTTCATGCAACAGATTAAACGGTCAGAAAAACAGTGTTCCGTTCAGCGTAAAAATAGATGAGTTGTTAATTTGTCCGGTGCTTCGTGGCGCGTATTCTAAAAAAGCGCCATTGTATTGATACAATACCCGGTTATAGGTTCGGATCGAATTGACCCGATAAAAGAAATCTAATTCAAAACGGTCTCCCAAGCGCATTCCAAGTCCCGTTTGCAGACCTAATTGCCAGCGTTTGACCTCATTTTCAGCCAAGGAATTAACCGCTCGATCATTACTGCGGTCGGAAGCCTGAAAAACAACCTGATTCAGCGCAAACACTTTATCCACCTCCACGCTTTGGGTATAACTAATGGTTGGTCCCAGAAAATACCGCAAACGGCGGAAAAACTGTACATAAGCCATCACAGGCATTTCAAAACGATCCAGTCGCTCCAACGGCACATACACTTTACTGGAGGCTGTAGACAAGCCGGTTTGTGGATCTAACAGACGGCCATAACTATCCAGCAGCGATAAATTGCCTGTTGCTTTGGCATAATTCAGGGCACTCAAAGAAGCAACCGGCCTGGTAGACGGGGCTGGACGCAAGTAGCTATAAAATAAACTTGCCGTCAGGCCCCACTTGGCCGAAGTTCGATAATCGACGACACCACCAATACTTGCTCCATTCAGCGTTCTAAAGCGCTCTGTAAAGATGCCAATAGAGGGCCCAAATACCAGCCTACGGGTGGTATGTTGCGGAATGATGCGCAGAATGGTTGGTTCGGGTCGCGTTACTTTTTTAGGCGCTTCGGGTAATACCTCCGCATAAACGGGGGTATTTACCGGGGTTTCAAGACTATTTACAGCAGCCATGGGCAGTGAAAGCGCTTGGTCTGGCTGTGGTATTAAATCATCCGGTGCTGGCTGTAAGGCTCCATCCTCATTTCCAAAGGCCGCATTCCAGTTTTTTGCATCAAAATAAGGAGCAAGCCGATTTGCTTGCGCCAAAACAATCCGGGTATGGTCGGCTACAGCAGGTTTTAACAGCGGGGCATCCTGGGCAATACTTGTATAAGGTGTAGTGTTTTGCACTTGCGTCCTTGGGCTTTCGGCCTTTAAAGCATGGGCAGCAACCTGTTGTTGTAAACCCTGATAATACTTACCGGAATACCACCAACCCGCCCAGCCCGAACAAAGGGAGCAAAACACCAATAAAAACCACCAAATAATCGGACGCCGACGTCGCTCTTCTGCAACGGGCATTTCCTCTTCCAGCAACTTGTGCATGGCAGCCCATCCATTGTCCGTAATCCGCTCGTCGAAATTATTCATTTTCAAATTCATAAAAAATCGGCATCAACAGGAAATTCAAATTTTGTCGCAGCCGACTCACCCTTTTGCTTCATTATAATAAAGGTACTGTGGCCGCAATAGTTCCCGCAATTTTTGACGGGCTGTACTCAGATGCCACTTAGAGGTACCTTCACTCATTTGCATGTTTTCTGCAATTTCGGCGTGTGAATAGCCTTCAATTGCATATAAGCGAAACACTTCCTGAGAAACCGGTGGCAACGTGCGCACGGCTTTCAGAATATCTTCTTCGTAAAATTGTTCGTGGCTGCGTTCTGGTACGGCTTGATCATAATCTTCCAGCATTAAAAAATGCATATAACGTGCATTTTCCCTGAAATAATCGGCCATACTGTGGTAAACCAATTTACGAACCCATCCTTCAAGACTCCCTTTAAATCCGAAGGTGTGTATCTTTTTAAATACACGTAGAAATCCGTTATTGACCATTTCGATGGCAACCGTTTGGTCTTTTGTGTAACGCATACACATGCGCATCATTTCGGGAAAAAACTTCCGATACAAAGCCTCCTGTGCACGGCGCTCGTTTCTGGTGCATCCTTGCACCATCTCTTGTTCGGTTATTGTTTTTTTGCCAAAAAGTGACATCAGGACACGGGAGGTGAATGATGATCGGCTATTGGGGCTCCATGATGCGCAATTACCAAAGATACAAATTTGCCAACAGTAAAGCCAAAAAATGTTTGTGCTTATTTGTTTGGGCCTACCAGTGGCAAATTTCTCTAAAAGACAGGAACCTTCCTTGGAAAGGTTGGGTAAAGTTGAAAAAAAATTACGTCGCCATAATATTTTCTAATTGCGCGGCGCGTTCCATCCAGTCATTTTTTCTTGCAAATGCTTGATATTCAGTCTTTTCGCCGCTGTCTAAAGCCCGTTGAATGGCATCACCAAAATGCGCAGGCTCTGTCAAAAAAACAATCTCCTCAAATTCTTGTAGGGGGGCAAAGCGGGTACTAACCACGGGTTTGCCCGCCGCGAGGTATTCGTTTATTTTTAAAGGGTAAATGCCTGCGGTAAATTTGTTTTTCACAAAAGGAATCAAGCAAACATCCATTTGTTGCACCCAGCCTTGTAAATCTGTTGCTGGGAAGGCCCCTGCCAGGTATACATTAGGAAACGCCGATAACTTTTGTTGGATGGACACCTCCTGTACTCGCCCAACAAACACAAACAAGGCGTCCGAAAAACGGCGAAACTGTGATTCCAGCAGCGCAAAATCGAGGCGATCATCTACACTGCCTAAATAACCAATTACTTTTTGTCCGGGTGTTTTTCCGGGTATGGGGGGCAGCATTTCCAGGGGCAATCGGTGAAAAAACTGGTTAAAATCTACCCCATTTTTAACAACCTGTACGTTCGGGTGCTGAGACGCCAGTTTGGTTTGCAAACCTTCGGAACTACAAACCACCGCGTCACAAACCTGAATGAATTGCTTTTCTAGCCTTGGACCATGTTTGCCTGCCCAGTTTGCCGCCGAAATTTCATCATAACAATAATAAAGGAGTAAGCTCTCTTGCAGTTTTCCAGCCAAATGCACACCAAAGGACGGATTAAATGCATTGATTACAACGGGTTGATGAAATTTTAATCGGGCCATTGCACTTTTTATGGTACGTTCGATAAACACACTGTTGAGGCGGTTTACAAAGTCATACAAAACGGGCTGTTTCAAAAAATTACTGGGAAAAACGGGGGGCAAAGTCAACACCTGTAACGTGCCTGTACCTGTTACGGGAATGCATCGAATGCGCGCTTGCAACCCAAGCATACGCTTACGTGTTGCGGGAGGCTGGGTAAAAAAATCTTTCCAGGTATAGGCATAATCGACATACAACACCTGATGCCCGCGCTCTGCCATACGTTTCATGAGTTCTACGGTCGATTTCAGGTAATTTCCATCCCAGGCGGGAAAAGCGTGACAGACAATTTGCATGTTTTAATGATTAAAAGCGTGTTATTTGGATAAGTTGAGTGCAGCAAGGCGTTTGATCCACCTGCGCAATCGACTGCGTTTTTTCGGAATTTCACCCAAAGCCGTTTCCAGGTTATCGGGTTTTACTTTATTTAATACCAGTCGACAAGAGTGGCCAATAATCTCCTGGGCCATCGAAAGTGCGCGGCTATCGGCGGAGTTCCAGGTACGGGTGGCATCGGCAACCAGCAGGGCGACATCCATTTGGGCCAATTCGGCTACCGGATAGGCACCACTGAGGAGGGCGGGCACTTCAATCCACTCAATATGGGCCCCTGAGGGCAAATCTTTTAATAAATTAATCAAAACCGATTTGCCTTCCCTTGCCCGGGTACTCAAAATAGCCACCCGGGGCACTTCATCTTTGAGGCCTTGTTGCCGCAGGTCCAGGTCGACCCGTTGTCGCAATTGTTCACAAGCGCGACGCACCAGAAATTGATAGTCCAGTCTTTTATGGGTACGCCATTTTTCGGGCAAAATCGGGAAGCCCGCCGCTAGTTTCAAATTGGCAATTTTGGTGGCACGTTCGGGGTCGCGCAACGAATTATCCATGAATTCTTTGGTGATGGCCAGGGCGAGCACCAGGATCATACCGACCATAAAGGACATAATAATCATGGTGGGGCGTTTGGATGCGGCTGCTTTGTTGGGATAAAACGGTGGGTCCATAACCCGCAAAGTGGTCGACATCAGCATGCTTTCCTTATGGAGTCGGGCCTGGTTGAAGGATCGCAAATTTTCCAGGTAGGCCTGTTCGGTCACCACAATTTCGCGTTCAATTCGTTTTATTTTACTGCCCCAGGACGCAAATCGACCATAAATTGATTCAAATTCGGCACGTCGGGCTTTCAGTATGTTCAATCGGGCCAAGGATTGCTCCACGATGAGCCAATTTTCCAACCATGGTTTTAACAATGCTTGGGTTTCCATGCCATCGGGTGTCCGGTTAATGGCAAAAGTTGCATCCGCACTTTTTTTCAGGCTTTGAATCAAGGCGGCTTCCTCCTTTTTGAGGCTTTGAATCATCGCCTTGTTGGCCGGGTTTGGGACCGAATCCGTTACAGCGCCAATTTCAAGGTTAGCGAGTTTTGCAGTAATGCTGGACAGCACCTGGCGTTGCGCAATCAAATTTTTATTTACCTCTGCCAGGTTTATTCTACTGCCCAGTCTATCCTCGATGTTGCGTCGGGCCGAATCTGCAGCCGCCAAATTCATGATCTCTTTGAAATAAAACTCATCAATATCTTCCTTTTTAGAAGCAATTCGGCTTGTTTCCTCGTAAAAGTTGATGATTTTATTATCTTCCATAAAAGCAAGCAATTCATCTTCTTTGCCTGCGAGCGCTGCTGAACTCTGTAAAGTAGAACGTTCAAAAAAATCGAGCACGCTCGTACTTTGTCCTGCTTTTACGGCTAAATGCCGTGCTATGAATATCTTCGTGTGTTTCAACAACGTATTTCGGCAAACAGCAGGATCGGTGGTGGTATACGCGATCCGAATCATATCGGTGCTGGCCTCCCGCTTGATCACCATGGTGGTCAGGTGGTCATACCCAAACAGGTCATGATCGCTCTCAAGCAAATCTTT
>CAIVGO010000207.1 GCA_903905445.1 uncultured Bacteroidota bacterium | reverse complement strand
GGATTTGGTCATCGCTTCCGGTGGCAACGAATTCCGGGACACCGATGAGGCCATGCAGCAACGGCTTTATCGCAATGATGGGAAAGGCAATTTTACCCGTGCCACCGATTTTCCAAACATTTACATGACCGCCTCCTGTGTCTTACCCGCCGATTTTAATGGCGATGGCTTGCCCGACCTGTTTTTTGGCGCCAGGGCTGAACCCTGGAAGTATGGCATCACGCCTAAATCCTTCCTGTTGCAGAACATGGGAAATGGAAAATTTGAAGAAGTCACCACCCAACGCGCACCGCAACTGCAGGAAGCCGGGCTGGTAAAAGGCGGCGCCTGGACGGATATTGACCAGGATGGCGACCAGGATCTGGTATTGGCCATCGAATGGGAACCGATCACCGTATTTGTAAATAATGGGGGCAATTTTGAAAAAAAGGTACTCGCAACGGGCAGTGGCTGGTGGAATTTTGTGTTACCCGCCGATTTTGATGGCGATGGCGACATAGACCTGCTGGCTGGAAATTTGGGCAAAAACAGCCGTTTCCATGCCTCAGAAAAAGAACCGGTCCGCATGTATGTCTCCGATTTTGATGAAAATGGCCAATCAGAATCCATCCTGAGTTATTACCTTGATGGACGCGAATTGCCGTTTGCCAACCACGACGAAATGATCAAAGCCTTGCCCGGCCTGAAAAAGAAAATATTGTACGCCAAAGAATATGCAAAGCTCAGCCTTTCAGACCTTTTTGGCAAAGATAAACTGAGTAAATCAGTACAACGCAGTGTCGATTGCCTGCAAAGCCGTTACTTTGAAAACACCGGCAAAGGCTTCGAATTTAAAGTCCACGATTTGCCAGATGCCCTGCAATGGAGCGCGCTCACTGCTGCACATTGGTCGGATATAGACGGTGACGGCAATAAAGAAGCACTCCTGGGGGGCAATTTCTACGAATCTAATATCGAAATGGGCCGTTACGATGCATTTTATGGGAAAATATTGCACATTGGTCCACAAGGCCAGTTAGAAGTGCAACCCATGGGCAAGGTGCTGATAAAAGGCCCTACCCGCCGGATTCGTCCCGTGCAGGTTGGCAAAAAAACAGCCTACATTTTTGCAAAAAATAATGAACCGGCGCAGGTAATCCGATAGTTTTTTAAAACACCGCGTACCTTTGCGCCATGAAATATCGTTTGCCCGCAGAATGGGAGCCGCAAAGCGCGGTTCAACTCACTTTTCCCCATGCCGATACCGATTGGGCGGCTGTCATGGATCAAGTGTTGCCTTGTTTTATCGAAATCGCCGAAACCATTGCGCGTTTCGAAAAAGTATTGGTCGTTTGTAAGGATGTAGCCGCCACCCGCAAATTGCTTTCCAACATCCCGGATGACCGCCTGATCTTAGTCGAATGTGATTCCAACGATACCTGGGCACGCGACCACGGCGGCATTACTGTCGAAAATGAATCGAATGGTACACAGGTTGTCCTGGATTTTGTCTTCAATGGTTGGGGATTGAAATTTCCAGCCAATAAAGACAACCTCATTACCAGTACTTTACATAAAAAAGGTGTTTTTAATGCGATGCTTTTGCCAGGTGGTTTGGCGCTCGAAGGCGGGGCCATCGAAAGCAACGGCGCAGGTGTACTCATGTCCACCACCGAGTGCATGCTTTCTCCCAACCGCAACCCGCATCTTTCCCAGGGTGCCCTCGAGTCGCTGTTAAAAGTATTATTTGGCGTCGAACGCATCATCTGGCTGCACCACGGTTACCTCGCTGGCGATGATACCGATTCCCACATTGATACCCTCGCACGGTTTTGCAACACCAACACCATCGCCTATGTCCGTTGCACCGACCCGAATGATGAACATTTCGATGCCTTGCAAAAAATGGAGGCCGAACTGAAAAAAGAAGCGGATATGCAACTCGTGCCCCTGCCTTGGCCGGATGCCTGTTATGACGAAGACGGTCACCGCCTGCCCGCAACCTATGCCAACTTTTTGATTATCAATGGCGCGGTATTGGTGCCAACCTACAATGTACCGCAAGACGAAGCCGCATTGACGATTTTTAAAGATATTTTTCCGGCACATGAAATTATCGGCATCAATTGCAGCCCCTTGATTTTGCAACATGGTTCGCTACACTGTGTTACCATGCAGTACCCGGTGGGGGTCGTTTAAATCCAATCCCGTTTTTAAAAGTAAAAATCCGTGCCCATGGCATCCAAGAAAATAAAGGTCGGTATTGTACAGCAAACTTGCTCGACCGACAAACAAGCCAATATCGCTAAATCCATCGCAGGTATCGCCGAATGTGCCGCGAAAGGGGCAGAATTGGTCATTTTACAGGAATTACACTGCGGTATCTACTTTTGTCAGGCGGAAGAAACAGCTATGTTTGACCTCGCCGAACCCATTCCCGGACCCGATACGGAGGTGTTCAGTGCAGCCGCCAAACAATATGGGGTCGTGTTGGTCAGTTCACTGTTCGAAAAACGCGCGCCCGGTTTATACCACAATACGGCCGTTGTGTTCGAAAAAGATGGGTCTATTGCCGGAAAATACCGGAAAATGCACATTCCAGACGATCCGGCATATTACGAAAAGTTCTATTTTACGCCCGGCGATATAGGTTTTCAACCGATTCAGACATCCGTGGGGAAATTGGGTGTGCTGGTTTGCTGGGACCAATGGTACCCTGAAGCGGCCCGTTTAATGGCACTCGCTGGCGCCGAGCTACTCATCTACCCAACAGCCATCGGCTGGGAAAGCACCGATACCCCGGCCGAAAAAGAACGCCAACATGGGGCCTGGTTTACCATTCAGCGCGGACATGCGGTGGCCAATGGGCTGCCCGTTATTGCGGTAAATCGGGTTGGCACGGAATCAGACTGGACAGGCGTTACAAATGGAATCGAATTTTGGGGCCAAAGTTTTGTTGCCGGTCCGCAAGGTGAAGTGCTCCTCCAAACCAGTGCGCATCAGGAAGAAAACGTGGTGTTGGAAATCGACAAACAGCGCACCGAGGATGTACGCCGGATCTGGCCTTTCTTCCGCGACCGCCGGATTGATTTTTACGACGGACTTACCAAGCGTTACATCGACTAGAACCGGATTTCCATCCAGGGAAAAGGCGATAAATAGCCTATTTTTTGTAAAAAACGACCTTCCAGCGTATCCAATCGATCCGTTCCGGGAATATCTTTTTTTAAAAAATGGTAGTAAAACGCGGCCATTTCCGATACATTTAGTTGGGTATAATAGGAGCGCGTGCCCGCCTGGGCTTTTGCTTGCGCGCTTTCGTCTTTGTAAAAGTTCGTGTCAATAATATGCACCAAACCGCCCGGTTTCAATACCCGCTGCGCCGCATGGAGCACTTTTTCAGGGGCTTGAAAATATTGGAAAGCACCTGCAAACAAAACCAAATCAAATTGTTGTTCCGGTAAAACATCCGCTTCCAAATCGGCAAAAGCATATTGCAAATTAGGCCTTTGAAACACCCGCACCGCCTGTTCCAACTCGGTCAGGTTTACATCTACCCCCCAAATATGCGCCTGGGGCAGGTTTTTTGCCAAATAATGCGACATCCAGCCGTTTCCGCAGCCTACGTCCAACACTTTAAACGGGGTGTCAGTAAAATGACGGTTCAAATACCGCACCAGCCTGACCAAACCCCGCCGCCGCCAGGTCCACAAGCGCGCATGCGGGTGTTGCGCAGGTACCCGAGGGAGCAACGGCAACAGTGCATCTGGGTAAATCCAGTGTTCCAGTGCCCGTACTTTCAAATACAGGGCAGATTGTGCAGTAAATGCAGCCGGATCGGAAAGCATAACAAGGGATTTGCTTTGTTGCATATGCAGGTATTTTCAACGCCTAGGAATTTTAATCAGG